>CABURF010000076.1 GCA_902493755.1 uncultured Coriobacteriia bacterium | reverse complement strand
GGCTCGATGAAGGGCTTGCGGCCGATGAGCATTATTCGTCGGCGGCCGACATCAGCGTCATCGTGCGCTATGCCATGCAGGACCCGACCTTCCGCGAGATCGTCGGCATGAAGTCTTGCACGCTTAACCTCAGTGGCGAGCCCAAGGAGCTGCTCACGACCAACGCCTTGCTCGCCACCTGGGACGATTGCATTGGCGTCAAGACCGGTTTCACGAACAAGGCGGGGCAATGTCTCGCGGCTGCCGCCCGCAAAAATGGAGTCGAGCTTTACGCCGTCGTACTTGACTCCACCGACGAGGTCCAGCGTTTCATCGATGCCTATAAGCTTCTTGACTGGGGCTTCACCCATTATCGTCCGTACACGCTTGCGTCCGCCGAACAGGTACTCGTCGATGCCCCCATGAGCGGCTTTCTCGACAAGACCGTGAAAGCGGGCGTCTTAGAGGAAGTCACGGGCATGGTCTTCGACTTCAACGGCGACATTGCGATTGACGTGCGCCTCACCGACAAGCCCGATGGCGTTGCTAAGGGGGATACCGTCGGTACCATCACCTGGCGCCAAGGCGAGAACATCGTCGCCTCGGTTCCTCTTGTCGCACTCGAGGACAGAATGGGGCCGTCACCCGTTACCTCGGTCATCACCTCGCTCGTCCGCTGCGTTGGCGTGATCACCGGTGACCAATGCGTAGCCCAGAGCACCATCCATGCGCAGGCACCCGAGGTCGAGCGAGTGGAAAGCACGGCTGGTCAGGGCATGAACGCCGAACTCGAGATGGACATTCGCGATTACGTTGCCGCATATAATGCGACGGTTTATGGTTATGGTTCCTAGCATGTCGCATACCGGTGCTAGAATACCTGCCATGTGTTTTGGCATTTGAAAGGATATATCGTGCCTGCTTCCAGTTTTGTTTGCCCCATTTGCAACGAGCCCATCGATGGTTCGCAAACCTCGTGTCCGCGCTGCGGCTTCAAATTTGTCGGGGCAACGCAAGCCTTCAATCCCGTTGTGGCGCAGGTCGATGAGCAAACATACGGGCTCGAGAGCTCCACGCCCGAGCTCGAGGTGCTCTCTGGCCCCTATGCGGGCGAGAGCTTCGCGCTCGGCGACGGCACTTTCACCATCGGACGCGACCCAAAATGCGACATTTTCCTGAGCAACATGACTGTCTCGCGCCATAATTCCACCATCGTCATCGATGGCGCCCATGCCAAGATCATGGATGCTGATTCGACTAACGGCACCTGGGTCGATGGCAAGATCGTGGACGAGGCGGAGCTTGTACCGGGCACGCATGTCCAGATTGGCACCTTCGACATGGTCTTCAAGCGCGTCAAGTAAGCCCATAATCGAGCGGGAATAGAGGTTACCGTGCCCATCACCGATTACCTGCGCCATAACGCCGCCGCGTATGGCAATGAGATTGCCCTCGTCGAGATCAACCCCGAGGTTCTCGAGCGCAAGCACGTCACCTGGCGCGATTACGATCTCATCGAGAGCACTGATCCGGAACCCTTCAGACGCGAGATCACCTGGAGCGTGTTTGACGAGAAGGCAAACCGCTTTGCCAATCTGCTCCTTTCGCGTGGCGTGAAGAAGGGCGACAAGGTTGCCATCCTGCTCATGAACTGCCTTGAATGGCTGCCCATCTACTTCGGCATACTCAAGAGCGGTGCCACCGCCGTTCCGCTCAACTTCCGCTATACCGCCGAGGAAATCGCCTACTGCATCAAGCAGGCTGACGTCGACATACTTGTCTTCGGTCCCCAGTTCACTGGGCGTGTCGAGGAGATTGGCTCCGAAATCGCCCACGGCAGGCTGCTCTTCTACGTGGGGGAGGACTGCCCGACCTTCGCCGAGAACTACCGCGAGCTCACGGCCAACTATCCAAGCACCGATCCGGCCATTCCCCTCAACGAGGACGAAGACGCCGCCATCTACTTCTCGAGTGGCACGACGGGTTTCCCCAAGGCCATCCTTCACCATCATCGCAGCCTTACTCAAGCTGCCGAGATGGAACAACATCATCACGGCCAGACACACGACGACACGTTCCTCTGCATTCCGCCGCTCTATCATACGGGCGCAAAAATGCACTGGTTCGGCAGCCTCATTTCCGGGTCCAAGGCCGTGCTCCTACGCGGCGTAACGCCGCAGAGCATCTTCGATGCGGTCTCCAATGAACACTGCACCATCGTGTGGCTGCTTGTCCCCTGGGTGCAGGACATCCTGCTTGCCATCGAGGAAGGCAAGATCGATCCGGCGGCCTACGAGCTCGATCAGTGGCGTCTCATGCACATCGGCGCCCAGCCTGTTCCGCAAAGCCTCATCAAACGCTGGAAGGAAATCTTTCCCGCGCATCAGTACGACACCAACTACGGCTTGTCGGAATCAACCGGTCCGGGTTGCGTGCATCTTGGCGTCGAGAACATCGATCACGTTGGTGCCATCGGCGTGCCGGGGTATCGTTGGGTTGTCAAGATTTGTGATAACGAAGGTAACGAGGTTCCCGATGGTGACGTCGGAGAGCTATGGGTCAAGGGCCCGGGTGTCATGGTCTGCTACTACAACAACCCCGATGCGTCCAACGAATCCATCAAGAACGGCTGGCTGCTCACGGGCGATATGGCACGCAAGGACGAGGACGGCTTCATCTGGCTCGTCGACCGCAAGAAAGACGTCGTCATCAGCGGCGGCGAGAACATCTATCCCGTGCAGATCGAGGATCACCTTGCGGCGCATCCGGCCGTGAAGGACGTCGCCGTCATCGGTTTGCCCGATGAGCGCCTCGGCGAGATCGCCGCTGCCGTGGTCGAGCTCAAACCCGATGTCGAGCTGCATGAGGGCGAACTCGAGGAATATTGCCAGGCTTTGCCGCGCTACAAGCGTCCGCGCAAGTACATCTACGCTGATGTTCCGCGTAACGCGACGGGCAAGATCGAGAAACCTAAGCTGCGCCAGATTTACGGCGCTGCCAATATCGTCGAGCTCGAGAACGAGGGCTAGACATTCGAAAGGACACATAATGCAGAAGCTCCTATCGGGAAACGAGGCCATCGCCCAAGGTGCCTGGGAAGCGGGCGTACGTGTGGGCGTCGGCTATCCGGGAACCCCCTCGACCGAGACGCTCGAGAACCTCTCCACCTACGATGACGTGTACTGCGAGTGGTCACCCAACGAAAAGGTCGCCCTCGAGGTCGCGCTTGGTTCTGCCATGGGCGGAGCACGAAGTCTCGCGACCATGAAGCATGTTGGCGTCAACGTTGCGGCAGATCCGCTTTTGAGCGCATGCAATACCGGTGTCAACGCCGGACTCGTCATCTTGGCCGCAGACGATCCTTCGATGTTCTCCTCGCAAAACGAGCAGGACTCGCGTAACTATGCCGCTTTTGCCCGCGTGCCGATGCTCGAGCCGGCCGACAGTGCCGAGGCGTACGAGTTCATCCAACGCGCCTTCGAGATTTCCGAGGAATTCGACACACCGGTCATGATTCGCGAGTCGATGCGCATCGCGCATACCAAGTCGCTTATCTCCTGCTCTGAGGAGCGTGCTGACGTTGAGTTACGCGAGTTTGCGCCCGACCCTTCCAAGTACGTCATGATGCCCATGTATGCGCGCAGTCGCAGGCAGGCCGTTGTCGAACGCACGCGCAAACTCGTGGAGTTCGCTGACACATGTGACCTTAACCGCATCGAGCTGCGTGACACATCCATCGGCATCATCGCAAGTGGTGCAGTCTACCAGCACGTGCGCGAGGCATTGCCGCAGGCAAGCACCTTGAAGCTTGGCCTCTCCTGGCCGTTGCCGCCTGCCAAGCTCAGGGAATTCGCCGATGCCGTCGATCATCTCTACGTCGTCGAGGAGGCATGTGACTACTTCGCCGAACACGTCCACGCCCTCGGCATCGCAACGGAGCAACCACCGGCAGCTCCGTTGCCCGAAGCAGGCGAGCTCACGCCCTCCCTCATCAAGCACGCCTTCGGTGCGGGACTTCCTGAAGCCTATCCGCCGTGCGACGGTCTGCCACCACGTCCTCCCTCGCTCTGCGCCGGCTGTCCGCATCGACTCGTCTTTACGGTGCTGCGTGACATGAAGGCCGTTGTGAGCGGTGATATCGGTTGCTACACGCTCGGTGCGACACCGCCACTGAGTGCTGTGCATTCGACCATCGACATGGGTGCTTCACTTTCCGTCGCCCATGGTCTCGAGCTTGCCGATGTTACCGGACGTACCAGGCGTCCCGTCGTTGGCGTCATCGGAGACAGCACCTTCGCGCATTCGGGCATCACGAGCTTGCTCGGCACCGTCTACAACGCCGGGGTTGGCACGTTGTGCATACTCGACAATCGCACCACGGCCATGACCGGCTGCCAGGGTAATCCCTGTAACGGCATCACCTTGCATGAGCAGGTACGTGGTGCGAATCCTCTTGCCATCGAGAAAGGCAAGCGACTCGACATTGAGGCATTGTGTCGTGCGCTCGGCGTCGATGATGTTCGCAGTGTCGATGCGCAGGATTACGAGGCGGTCAAGACCGCGATTAAGCAGGCGACGAGCACGGATAATCTCACGGTACTCGTCTTCCATAGCCCCTGCCGCCTTGTCGATCGATCGCGCGATGCGGTTGCCATCGTGAACGAGTGCCGCGCCTGTGGCAAGTGCATACGCATCGGTTGCCCGGCCATAGGCAAGGATGCCGAGGGTCATGCGGTCATCGATTCCACCCAGTGCATTGGTTGCTCGCAGTGCGTTCAGGTGTGCCCGTTTGGCTGCATCAGCAAGGAGGGGGAGTAATCATGGCACAGGCAACGGATACGACAACCGTCCTGCTCGTGGGTGTTGGCGGTCAGGGAACCATCCTCGCGGGCGATTTGCTCGCAAAGACTGCCGCTGCTAGCGGTTTCGATGTCAAGATTTCCGAGATTCACGGCATGAGCCAACGTGGCGGATCGGTTTCCACGGTCGTGCGCTTCGGTAGCGACGTTGCCTCCATGATCTGCGATCCGGGATGCGCTGACGTCGTGGTGAGCTTCGAGGCGGTCGAGGCCCTGCGCGCTCGTCAGTTCCTTGCCGTCGATGGCGGGAAGCTCTTTGTCAACGATGAGGTCATCACGCCCGTGAGCGTCGCGATTGGCAACGGAGAGATGCCAGCGGATGTCGATGCTGAGCTCGATGCACTCGATGCCGTACGCATTGACGCAAGTGGCATTGCGCGTGAGGTTGGTAGTCCCAAGTCGACGAACGTTGTGCTCATGGGTGCGCTTTCGACCGCATTGCCCTTCGAAGCGCAGGTTTGGCGCAAGGTCATTGCAGAACGCGTGCCACCCAAGACCATGGACGCCAATCTCGCCGCTTTCGACGCGGGTCGTGAGACCGTCGAGTGACACATGTCCGCTCCATATCACGTTCAGCTCTGCTTGCGCTCGTCGCGCTAGCACTTGTGTTATGCTCGCTCTTCGCGCTGACGGGCTGTTTCGGCATGAAGCAACCGCCCCAGATTGCCGCGCGCGTCAATGGCGTTGTCATTCCCGAGGATAAGGTCACGGAGTTCATCGAGAGCTTTCGCAGCAAGAATGCGCAATACGAGACGGATTCGGGTTGGGCCGAGTTTCTCAAGTCGAACGGTTACACCTCCGAGACCTTGCGCACGTACGTGCTCAATACGGTTTTCATTCCACAGGAGCTCATTCGCCAAGAATGCGCCAAGCTCGGTATCCAAATCGGTGATACGGAGCTCGACGAGGTCATCAAGCAGGAGAAATCCTATTACGAGCAGCGATATGGCGAGAACTCCTGGGACAGCGTGCTTGCCTCCTACGGGTATGATGAGGAATCCTGGCGCGAAAACGAACTCAACCGCCTGCTCGAGGAGCAACTGCGTAGCATGGTCATCGATGCCGTCACTCCCACCGAGGCGGAAATCCAGGCCCAAGCTAACGACTCTGCCTCCATGTATAACGGTAAGGATTCCTATTACATCCAATTTGCTTCCCAGCAGGAGGCGCAAGCCGCGCGTGATCGAATTGCCGCATCGGGTGAGCGTGTCACACGCGGGGAGTTCGAGCGTCTCGGAAATGCCGTGCGTGCGAGTTGGAACTCACTTCCTTCCACGCGTGATGCCATGAGCGTCGAATACATCCAGGCCGTCGGTGCGCTCGATGTCGATACCGTATCCGAGCCCGTCATGATTGACGGCAGTTGGACGCTCATCTTCTGCGATGC
>CABURF010000075.1 GCA_902493755.1 uncultured Coriobacteriia bacterium | reverse complement strand
TTTTTGCGTTCACGCGCAAAAACGTCGCGCTTGCGGTGGTGATCGGTTTGGCAGCAGGATTTGCGTCTGGCTATGTGGGCGTAGGCGGCGGCTTCATCATGGTTCCGCTTATGACGGCATGGCTCGCCATTCCCATGAAGCGCACCTCAGGCACCTCGCTCATCGCCATCATCATTCTGGCGATTCCCGGTGTTATCCAGCAGGCGCTCCTCGGCCACATCGACTACCTTGCAGGCATCATGCTGTGCGTGGGTGCCATTCCCGGCGCCGTGCTCGGTGCCCGTCTCGTGCCGCGGGTACCCGAGCGCACGTTGCGCTTCATCTTCGCTGGCCTCCTTGCCGTGGCGGCCGTGATGCTCGTGATAAACGAGTTCATCCTGCTGTAATGTCATTTCGATCGAAATGACAGCGCGAGGGCAATCGCGCCTTCGGTCGAAACCGGGACAAATGACCTGTCCATTTGTCCCAGACGCTATAATACGTAGATTACGCTATCAAAGCCCAATGACGAGGGAAGCGACGATATCACGATGAGCAACCACAACGAAACGAAGATGTCCGGCGCGCAGTGCCTCATACGGGCACTCGAGGATGCCGGCGACGAAATCGTCTTCGGCTACCCCGGTGGTCACGCGCTCGATATCTACGACGCGCTCTACGATAGCAAGAAGCTCAAGCACGTCCTTGTGCGTCACGAGCAGGGCGCGGTGCATGCCGCCGATGGCTATGCGCGCGCGACCGGCAGGGTCGGTACCGTCATCGTCACGAGCGGCCCCGGTGCCACCAACACGGTCACGGGCATCGCGACGGCGTACATGGATTCCGTCCCGCTCGTCATCATCACCGGTCAGGTTCCTACCGATGCGCTGGGTAGTGACGCGTTTCAGGAGTCGGACATGACGGGCATTACGCTTCCCATCGTGAAGCACAGCTACCTCGTCAAGGACGCAGCCGATATCCCCGCGACCATTGCCCAGGCATATCACATCGCTTCGACCGGACGTCCGGGTCCCGTGGTCATCGACATTCCGAGCAACCTCGCGCGCGAACGCGACGTTGCGTATAGCTATCCCACCGAGGTCAAGCTCCAGTCCTACAAGCCTACGTACAAGGGCAATAGCAAGCAGGTGAAGCAAGCGGCGCGCGCAATCGAGAAGGCGAAGCGCCCCGTCATCTATGCGGGAGGCGGCGTCATTGCCTCGGGCGCGACGGCCGAGCTCACGCAGCTTGCCGAGTCGATGCAGATTCCCGTCGCAACGACGCTCACCGGCAAGGGAGGCTTCCCCGAGGATAGTCCGCTCAACCTGGGGATGTTGGGAATGTACGGGCTTCCGGCGGCAAACGAGGCGATGCACGAGAGCGACCTCGTGCTTGCCGTGGGCACGCGCTTCGCGAACCGCTCGACGGGTGACGCGCAGGGATTTGCGCCGCATGCGCGTGTGGTGCACATCGACATCGATCCCGCCGAGATAGGCAAGAACCACCACGCCGACATCCCCATCGTGGGTGACGTGAAGACGGTGCTCGCTTCTCTTATCGAAGAGCTGCACAAGAACGACGTGCGGCCGCAGGCTTCTGCTTGGCTCGAGAGCATCGCACGATGGAAGCGGGAAAAGCCCCATCGCAACATGCGTGACGAGGGCACGATTCGTCCCGAGCAGGTGATGATGGCCCTGGACGAGCTCGTGAAGGACCGCGACACCATCCTCACCACCGATGTTGGCCAGCACCAGATGTGGGCAAGCCAACTCTTCCACACCACGAGGCCGCGCACCTTCGTGTCGAGCGGTGGCGCGGGAACGATGGGGTTTGGGCTACCTGCGGCAATGGGCGCTCAGCTCGGCATGCCCGATAGCTGTGTCATCTGCATCACGGGCGATGGCTCCATCCAGATGAACATTCAGGAAATGGCGACGATTTACGAGAACAAGCTGCCGGTCAAGGTGCTGCTTCTCGACAACAACTGCCTGGGAATGGTGCGCCAGATGCAAGAGCAGTTCCACGGCAGGCGATACAGTCAGACCCTGTTTACCGGCAACCCCGATTTCGTTGCGCTCGCCCGCGCCTATGGGTGGAGTGCAAGCAAGGTCGAGAGCCCGTCGGAACTCGAGGCGGCAATGCGACAGTGGCTTGCAAGCGAGGGGCCGGCGCTTCTGTGGGTTCCCATCGCGAGTGACGAGGACGTATATCCCAAGGACGCATGCGATGGCTCGGCCAAGGGCGTGTCGGATCTGCGAGACGAGGAGTAGCCATGTCGCGCATTCTCTCCGTATGGGTGGACAACAAACCGGGCGTGCTCGCCCGCATCGCCGGCCTCATCGCACGCCGCGGCTTCAACATCGAGTCCCTCGCTGTCAGCATCACCGAGGAAGACGTGCGAAGCCGCGTGACGATGGTGGTCGATGCCGACGAGCGCATCGTCGAGCAGGTGACCAAGCAGCTTCACAAGCTCATCAACGTATACAAGGTGACCGACCTCACCGATAAGGACCACATCGAGCGCGAGCTCGTGCTCTTCAAGGTGGCCGCTGCGCCCGAGAAGCGCGGCGAAATCATCGAGCTTGCGGGGCTCTTCGGCGCACGCGTTGACGGCGGGGCGGCCGATTCGCTCGTCATCGAGCTCACGGACACCGCCGAAAGAATCGAGGCGTTCGAGGCGCTTCTCGGCCCCTATGGCATCAAGGAAATGATCCGCACCGGCAAAGTCGCGCTAGCAACCGACTAGCCGTCATTTCGAGCGAAGCGAAGCGGAGTCGAGAAATCTCGTTCCCTTCCCCACATAATCGTCGTGTTGCCTAGGGCGCTGAACGCGCAGCAAGGGTATCCTTGGGAAAGGGGAACGACCCCCCCCCCGCAGGAAAAGGAGATCAACGTGTGCATTCCTTGCGTCATGTGTGGAGCTTGCATGGGGCTGCAGGAAGGCGGCTCTGTTCAACGTGAGCGCGTTTGCCCGGAATGTGGCGCTCAGGTTGCAGAATCCGATATCACCTGCTCCGTCTGCCACACGTTCCTTCCGCACAATGCGAGAGCACGGGCAATTGCTGCCGCAGCAGGTGATACAGCCGACGTATCCAATTGCTAGTGTTCGCTTGGGCCCAAGTGCTTGGCTATCATCAGCTGCAGTGATTCGTGTATGACGTTTTCGAAGGGGGCGATATCGTGCATGCTCCTGTTGAAGCCCGTGTCATGGATCCTCGTGATTACGCGCGAGATGAAGGAGCCGGTGAAGAACTCCGCAAGAAAGTCGATAGCAGCACTTTCCTCCACCCTGCTCTTAATTGTTGGCGCATCGACTCCTCCGCGCAGCTTGAGTTCGCGGTCTATCAGATAGAGCACGTCCTCTCTCAAGCAAGGAGTGTAAACCTGGTGCAGGTAGCTATCCAGGCTGTCGCCGCCTACGTGTGAGAACACCTGACGGTAGTAGTCGCGGTGCTTCTCAAGGCTACGCGAGAACACTTCGAAGAACATGGTGTTGTCAATGGTGCCGTTTTGCTGAAAGTGTCTTGCATAGAAGGGCAGTCCGGCCAGATGTTCGTCATCGCCGGTAGCGTCGAACACAAGTTCATCTGCGGGAAAGTAACGCTCAAGCTCGCATGCGATGTCATAGCGAAAGAGCCATCTCACCAGTGCGTTTTTATCTTCGAAATGATAATAGAAGGTCTTGCGGTTCTTGCCTGCTTCCTCGACGATCTGCCCGATGGTGACCTTGTCGGGATGCAGTGTCGTCGCAAGCTTTACGAATGCCGTGGCAAAGCGCAGCTTGGCTTCATATCTGTCCTGTACCATGACAACCCTCGCTTATCCGCTCGTCACGTCTCTTGTTGCTTTTTGCAGGCGCGCGAAAGCCCCTGCTGCATATGTGTGCCGCAGAGGCCTCCGTGCTGGTCATGTTTGCCGATCTGGTGGGCTGAATCTCAGCTAGACAGATAAGCTACTCCGGTGCTCCCGGCGCCTTTGGCGCCGCGGGATTGGAGACGGGTGGCGGTGCCACGGTGGCCGGAGTGGGATCACCCATCTGCGCGCCGCATTCGGGGCAGGTGCCGTCCGGGTTGGGCTCGACGACCATATAGCAGCTCCGGCACACGACTTCTCCCGCATCCACTTCAGGTGGTCTGAAACACATCTTTCTCTTTCCTCCAATCCGAGCAGAGGCTACTCGTCATCATCATCCCAGGAGCAATCCATCATGAGGATGAAGTTTCCCGCGATAGAAGAGAGCTCCTCTAGACGGAATTGTTCGATATCTGTCTTGCCTGCTAGCTCATTACGGCTATCGGGATGCTTGGCTACCTCATAGAAGGCCTCCACGGTTTCGATTCCCTCGCCCTTTATGGCCTCGACCTCCTGGTCGGTGATTCCAAAGAGCTTTGACACGTCAGCCATTTCGTTCTCCTCTCGTGCTCGAGGCTCAAATGCACGCCGCCCCATACGAGAGGCGGCGCGCGCTTGTTGCTAGCGTCCTGACGCTAGTCGATACCGCATTCCTCAGGGGCACACTTGTATACCTTTACGGCAACGCCGGTTTGTTGCCAAGAGCCCATGAGTTGGTCCAGGCTTTCCGGATCATCATCGAGGATGACATTAGCGCTGGACTTGAATACGCCGCCGAGGTTTGGCAGGGCCATGTCTTGCTCGGGGAACCACCAGTCGTGCTGGACGCTGATGACCCTTGGATCGACAATCGAGCTCTTTCGAGCACGCTGCTTGATGCGGCCTATGTGGGTTTCGATCCAGCACCAGTCACCATCTGCGATATCAAGGTCGATTGCGGTGTCCGGGTGAATATCGAAGATCGGCTCCGGATGCAGATCACGATAGGGACCGGGCTGCCTGTGCTCGGAATGATAGAACGGCATGAATCGAGCACCGGTGATGGCGATGAGCGGATATTCATCGCCCCATTCGGGATGTTTCTCGTTGCTCAGGCCGGGGTACTCGAAATGAGGCAACGGGTCGAAGGGACGCCCCGTCTCCTCCGCAAGCTTTTCGATAACCGAAGACTTGAGTTCGACCTTACCGGAGGGAGTGAGGAACTTGTAACCTGGCTCCTTGTACTTGAGGTACTTCTTCTTGCCGGCCATGTACTTCACGTCGTTGTAGAACTGCTCAAACGTCATGCCCATGGGTGCGAGCTGGAAGTCGAGCATGTCCTCCGTCTTGGGACCCCACCACTTGTCCTCTTGGCCGAGGCGAATTGCCAGGCCGTACCAGAACTCGTAATCGTCACGGAAGTCGACGTCAGCCCCGCCTTCGAAGCGGTCGATGACGCGGGCCTGCGCACCAAAGTACATGGGTCGATGGTTCATGACGGCATAGCAGTTGTCGGGTCTTTCGAGCCAGGTTGCCGCAGGCAGCGCATAGTCCGCCAGTGCGGCGGTCGGGGTCATGAAGTAGTCGTGGACCACGAGCAGGTCAAGGTTCTGGAGCGCCTCAACCACCAGCTTGGTATTGGAGAACGCGACGACGGGATTGTCTGCCTGGACAATGAGCGCCTTGATGGGATACGGATCGCCCGAGATCATCTGGCGGAACATCAGCGGCGCATTTGAATAGGGGTAGAACGACGGATAGGCCTGGGAGATGATGTCCCAGCCCTTGAAGGTCAGACCGGGGAAAACATCGTTTCCGACCATCTTGTCACGCTGCTCTTGAGGCAACGCGTAGTGCTCGAAGAACGCCGGTGGGAAGCGGGAGGGAGGGGCTAGCTGGTCTCCGCCCTTCTTGTCCAGGTTGCCAGTGATGGCACGTAGGATAGCCTTGGCCTGGATGGTGGACGAGGCGTTGATGCCGGAGGCGTCTCCGCCCTTCTGGCCCCAGGGCATGGAGGCCGACTCTGCGGTCGCGTACATGCGTGCCGCGGCACGGATTTTTTCTTCGGGAACCCAGGTGATCTCGGCTACCTTGTCGACTGGATATTCGGCAGCGCGCTGCTTGAGCTCCTCGAAGCCGATGCACCACTCGTCAACGAATTCGTGATCGTAGAGGTCTTCCTCGATGATGACGTTGATCATGCCAAGCGCCAATGCGGCGTCGGTGCCGGGGCGTAGCTGCAGGAACAGGTCTGCCTGTTGTGCAACTTCGCTAAAGCGCGGATCGATGCATAGAATCTTGGCGCCGTTTTTCTCGCGGTTCTTCTGCACCCAGTCCCAAAGCAGAGGCTCCGAGGCGATGGTGTTGCGACCCCACATGACCACAACATCGGCATTGACCCAGTCCGCTTTGTCG
>CABURF010000074.1 GCA_902493755.1 uncultured Coriobacteriia bacterium | reverse complement strand
GGAGATGCCGACGAGGATGCCACTCGTTGCTGTGTAGCCGTTGAGCGCGACGATGAGCTCGGAGAGTGACGCGCGGTCCGTGCAGGCGATGCTCTTATGACGCTCCTCGTCCGCGAGAGCCTCCTCGGCGAAATAGATCGGAGCATCCTCTTCTTGCTCGAAGTAGATGTACGGGAAATCCTCGAGCTGATCGAGCGTGAGCGATTCGGCGTTCACGAACGGATGGCTCTTGGGAAGCGCGACGCGCGGGGCCGACTCGATGAGCTCGACGAACTCAACGCCTGCCTCCGCGAAGGCCTCTTCGAGCCCGTCTTTCGAACGCGTCGTCTCGACGAGCACGCCGATCTCGCTCTCGCCATTCGCGACGTCTTCGATGACACGCTTGGTTGTGCGGTCACGCAGCGCGTACTCGTAATCATCGCCGCCCAGCGAAAGCACAAGGCTTGCGAAGGATTGAACATCGAACAGGTAGTGCTGTCCGGAGATTGCGAATTTCTTGGTCATGATGTCTCCTTTGCCTTCCTACGCGTTCTGGTTGCGCTCGTCGATGAAGCGCTTGGCCTTGTGCTCGCTCGAGGTGCCCAGCTTGTCGGTATCGAACACGAGCACCTTGGCCGGGCGTACGCCCGTGTGCGTCTTGAGTTCGTTCTCGACGCGCTTGGCAATCTCATCGTACGCCTCGTCGGAGCCAAACGCACGCTCGACGGAGACTTCGTAACGCGTCGTGTAGTTCTCGTCGTAGACGCGGATGAGGTACTCGCCTGACAGGCCCTTGTCGTTGCGGACGATGTATTCGATATCGCTCGGGAACACGTTGACGGCGCTCACGATGAACATCTCGTCCTTGCGGCCCTGGATGTAGATGCGGGTCATGGTGCGGCCGCACTCGCAGGTCTCACGGTTGACGTGACCGATGTCGCCGCTGCGGAAGCGGATCATCGGACGCGCGCGTTTCTTGAGCGTGGTGTAGACGATTTCACCGCGCTCGCCATCGGGCAAGACCTCGCCCGTGACGGGGTCGACGACCTCGACGAGAATCTGGTCCTCGATGATGTGCAGGCCGTCCTTGGCGTCGCACATGGCGGCGCAGGCGCCGTAGATGTCGGAGAGGCCGAAGAAGTCGTAGACGCTTGCGTCCCAGATCTCCTCGATGGCCTTGCGCGTCGACTCGATGGAGCCGCCGGGCTCGCCGGATATGATGATGTGCTTGAGCGAGGCGAAGTCCGTCTTGGGGTCATACCCCTTCTCGATGGCCTTCTGGCCAAGCTGCCAGGCATAGGAGGGCGATGACCAGAAGAATGTGGGTTGGTACTGCTTCATGGCCCACAGCAAACGATCGCTCGGGACGGCGCCAACCCAGATGCCAAGCGCGCCAAGCTCCTGGGCGCCGATGACGCAGGGACCGCCGACATAGAGCGCGAAGTTCATGCCGTGCAGGTAGCGATCGTTGGGACGCATGCCTGCCTGCCAGAACAGGCGGCTCTCGGCCTTCATGAAGTCCTCGAAGTCACCCTGTGTGAACGGACTCATCGTGGGAACGCCAGTTGATCCCGATGAGGTCGCCATGTAGACGACGTCGTCTTCGGGTACGCCGCACAGCTCGCCGAAGAAACTGCCGACACCCTGGGTGTCACGCTCGGTTTGCTTGTTGATGAAGGGGAACTTCTGCAGGTCGGCGAGTGTCTCGATCTCGGGCGAGACGCCGGCCTCATCCCAGGCGCGCTTGTAATAGGGGCAGTTGTCGTAGGCGAATTTCAGCTCGTCTTTGAGATAGCCGAGCTGCAGCTCCTCAAGCTGCTCGCGCGGCATGGTCTCGATCTCTTTGTCATAATACTCTTGGTCATATGGAACGTTCTTCTTTGCCATGCCGAGCTCCTTTCGTGTGTCATCGGTCTTGTTCTCGGATAGACGCCCGCTATTTCACCACTCTTCGACTTCGTTGCATAGAGTTTTGACCATGCGTAGTTTTGATACCTTGCTATTGATAAAATAGATTGGTGAGCAATATATACAATTGAAGGAAACCATGACCCTCCAACAGCTTCGTTATCTCATCGCAATAGCCGAGACTGGATCCATGAGCGCGGCGGCCAAGCGCATGTACGCATCACAATCGAACCTTTCGATTGCCGTCAAGGAGCTTGAACGCGAATTCGGTATCGAGATATTCACGCGCACCAACCGTGGCGTGGCGCTCACTAATGAGGGAAACGAGCTTCTTGCCCATGCACGACAGATCGTCGAGCAGGCAAACATGCTCGAGGCACACTATGCGAGCAAGAGTCACGAAGCGCGCTTCTCGGTTTCGACGCAGCACTATGCGTTCTGCGTTCGCGCGTTCATCGATACCGTTGATAGCTGCGATGACGAGGAGTACGACTTCATCATGCGCGAGGCGGCTACCGGCGAGATCATCGAGGACGTGCGCACGCATCGCTCTGACATCGGCATTCTCTACATTGACCGGCACAATGCACGCGTGCTCAGAACGACGTTCGACGATGCCCAGCTTGTGTTCACGCCGCTCTTCGAGGCGCCTGTCAATGTTTTTGTAGGCGAGCATCACCCGCTCGCGCATCGTGAGATCCTCACGCTCGACGAGCTGGAGGATTATCCACGCTACTCCTTCGAGCAAGGTGTCGCCAACTCATTCTTCTTCTCGGAGGAGCCACTATCCGAGGTGCCGCACAGGCGCAAGATCCGCATTTCGGATCGCGCAACGCTCACAAGCTTGCTAACGGATTTCGACGGCTATACGCTCTCGACGGGCATACTCACGCCCGAGATGCAGGATGGTATCGTCACCATTCCGCTCGATACCGACATTACCATGACCGTGGGATATCTCATTCACAAGGATCGTGTGCTTGACGGTCTGCTCGCGGCGTACATCGACAACCTGCGAGCCGTCATCAAGAACAACCCGCTCGTTGCCCGCTATCTCGGGGAGTAGGACGTCATTTCGAGCGGAGGCGCGAAGCGCCGGAGTCGAGAAATCTCACCATCTTTTCGGCATAGCGCCGAAGTGGAGAAATCCCTTCGCATTGCGGTACCATATAAAGTTAACTTAGTTAAAGCCACCGGCGAATGAGGCTGTCATGAACGACCAATTCGACAATCGCGAACTAATCATCGAGTATCTCGAATCGGGGTGCAAGGGCGGTGACATGGGCTATATCGGCGTCGAGATCGAGCAGTTCGTGCTCGACGAAGACGGCGATCGCGTGCCCTACATCGAAAAGCATGGCCGCTTGGGTGTGCGCGACATTCTCGAGCAGCTGAGCCCGTATTATTCCGAGGTCGTGCGTAACGAGGAAGGCGACATCCTGTCGCTGTTTCGTCTCGATTCCAACGTCACCATCGAGCCCGCCGCCCAGCTCGAGGTCTCCATATCACCCATGTTGTCGCTGGCAGACGTCGAGCACGAGTACGATAACTTCGCGTTGCGCATGAAGCAGATCCTCAGGCCATTCGATTACACGCTCGTGCCGCTGGGCTACGACCCCAAGAACCATGCGGCTGATCTGCCCATCATTCCCAAGCCGCGCTATCACTTCATGGACGAGTACTTTTCGAAGCTTCCCGGCATGCACGCCGAGCGCATGATGCGCGCGACGACCTCGATGCAGGTCTCCATTGACTTCGCGAACGAGGCCGACGCCGTGCGCAAGCTGCGCATCGCCACTTTACTTGGCCCGGTCTTCTCATATCTGCTCGACAACGTTCCCGTTTTCGAGGGGGAGCCCAACTCCACGCCGCTTCGCCGCATGAAGGTGTGGCGCGAAGTCGATCCCGTTCGCTGCGGTGCTATTCCGGGTCTTTTCGACGAGGGATTCGGCTTTGCCGCCTATGCGGATTGGCTGCTTTCCGTTCCGCCCATATTCATCACGCGACCTGACGTGCATTCAACCGGATCGATGACTGCGGGCGAAGCCTATGCGGACGCACCCATGGACAAGGCCGATATCGAGCACCTGTTCAGCATGGTGTGGCCTGACGTACGTCTCAAGCGCTACGTCGAGATTCGCCAAGGCGACTCGGTGCCTTTTGACGTTGCACTCGGATATGCCGCGCTCATCAAGGGCATCTTCTATGGCGAGACCAACCTCGACATCATCGAACACGCGCTCGGAGTGGGCGAGGACGGCATTTGGCCCTACACCGAGCAAAGCGTCGAGGATGCCATCGATGCCGTGATTACCGATGAACTCGACGCCGTGCTTTATGGTCGTACGCTCGAGAGCTGGATTGGGCTGCTTTTCCAGATTGCGCCCGATGGCTTGGGCGTCGAAGCGGATTATCTCGAACCGCTCATGGACTTCAAGGGGATCTAACATGGCGGGAACCTTCACCGATCAGGTTCGCATACAGGTCAAGTCTGGTAACGGCGGTGCCGGGTGCACCTCGTTTCGTCGCGAGGCCCATGTCCCCAAGGGCGGTCCTGACGGCGGCGATGGTGGTCGCGGTGGCGACATCATCATCGTTGCGGACGCCACGGTTTCCACCCTCATCGACTATCGCTACAAGCACCATTTCAAGGCGCAAAAAGGTACGCATGGCCAGGGCAAGCGCATGCATGGCGCAAATGGCGAGGATCTCATCCTCAGGGTGCCCGTTGGCACGGTCGTGCGCCTGCTCGACGAGGATTTGGAGCCGTGCGAGGAAATCGCCGACCTCACCCACAACGGCGAGCGTGTGATCGTTGCCAAGGGTGGCCGTGGTGGCCGTGGCAACACGCATTTCGTCACGCCGACGAGACGCGCGCCCTCGTTCTCCGAGTTGGGCGAACCAACCGAGCCGTTCTGGATCGAGCTCGAGATGAAGCTCATGGCTGACGCCGCGCTTGTGGGCATGCCGTCGGTGGGCAAGAGCTCGCTCATCGCCTGTATGTCGGCCGCGCGCCCCAAGATTGCCGATTACCCGTTTACGACGCTTACGCCCAATTTGGGAATGGTGCGCTATGGCGACTTGAGCTTTACGGTTGCTGACGTACCCGGACTGATCGAGGGTGCTGCCGAGGGCAAGGGCCTGGGTCACGAGTTCCTGCGTCATGTCGAGCGTACGGCTCTCATCCTGCATGTAGTCGATTTGACGGGTGGCCTCGAGGGACGCGATCCTGTCGAGGATTACGAGATCATCAAGCGGGAGCTGGAGCTCTATGCTCCCGAGCTTGCCGACCGCCCTGTCATCGTCGTAGGCAACAAGGTTGACGTGCCCGGAACCGAGGAAAACCTCGAGCGTTTACGCGCGCACGTGAAGGCCGAGAGCGAGGAGCTCTCCGAGCGTCTGCTCGACGAGGGCATCGACATCGCCAATCCCATCCCGTTCTTCGCGGTAAGCGCCGTGACGCAAGCGGGTATCGACTCGCTCATCGCGGCGACGGCAACCGAGGTCCATCGCTTGCGCGAGCAGGCGGCCGAAGATCCGATGCCCGAGTACGACCAGATCTGGGAGCACAAGCGCCTCGAGCGCGATCGTGCCATCGAGGTCGAACAGGAAGAACCACATGCCTGGCGTGTGCATGGCAGTGGTATCGAGCGCATGGTCGTCCAGACCGAGTGGGACAATGACGAGGCTGTCGCCTTCCTGCAACGCCGCATGGAACGCGCCGGTGTCGAGCGGGCCCTGACCGCAGCTGGCGCCGTGGCCGGTGATGAAGTGCGCATCATGGATATCGCCTTCGAATTCGAGCCTGCGGGCTGGGGCGACGAGGAATTCGACAATATCATTGACCGAGAGGGCTAGACGATGAAGCACGTGGTAATCAAGATCGGTTCGTCCACCCTCGTGAAGGACGGCAAGATCGATGCCGTCTTCATGGGGCATCTTGCTTCCGAGTGCGCCAATCTCATGCACGACGAGGGCATTCAGCCCATCATCGTATCCTCGGGATCCATCGCGCTGGGTCTCGAAGTGCTCGGCATTCACGGCGATCGTCCCGATGACATGCCCACGCTACAGGCTGCGGCCTCGATTGGGCAGGTTGGCCTCATTCGCCAATACACTGATACGCCTGCTTTGGCGTGACGGTGGGGCAGATTCTCATGACGCGTGCGACCACCGGCCAGCGCGAATCGTACCTGCATGCACGCGATACCATCGAGCGCTTGCTCGAGTTGGGTGTGGTGCCCATTATCAACGAGAATGACACCGTTGCCGTCGAGGAGATTCGCTTCGGCGATAACGACACGCTCGCGGCCATGGTCGCGACATGCGTAAACGCCGATCTCGTGGTGCTGCTCAGCGATATCGACGGCC
>CABURF010000073.1 GCA_902493755.1 uncultured Coriobacteriia bacterium | reverse complement strand
CCTGCCACTCTTCAAGGGCCATTTCCCCGACTATCCCGTGCTGCCCGGCGTCATCATCATGGAGGCGTTGGCCCAGGCGGCATCGTTCTCCATCTTGGTCGCGCGCGAGGCAGAAGGAATGCTTGGATTTTTTGCGGGTATCGATAACGCGAAGTTCCGCAATCAGGTGCGCCCGGGCGATACGGTAACGCTCGAGGCGACCATCGTGAAGTCGTCGCGTCGCATGTGCGTTGCCGAGGTGAAGGCTTCGGTTGACGATACGGTCTGCGCGACCGCAACCCAAAAGTACGTGCTCGCTACCGCCGAGTAGCGTGTATAGCAGCTGCTAACGGAGTATTGACGTGGAAGAACAAGCTAGCAAACCCAAGATGAACCCGGGCGTTGATGTCGTGTATCGTCTTGACCGCATCGCTCTCGAAATTGCCTCGAAGATGCACGAACAAGGACTGCTTCACGTGTCTGGTTCTGCGGACGGGAATGACGGTCTTTCCATGAACGGGCCATCTGCCCTGGTCATGGTGCAGGGCAAGCCAGCTAAGCAGGCGCATAGCGCTATCAATGGCGCTGGCATTGCGAGTGTCATGCCCCTGACGGGCGACTGGCGTCTTGATAGCAATCCGCGCTTTGCATATACGACCGTTGAGCTGGGTAACAAGCCCACGCGCAAGCTGTTCACCAACGCGTATGCCGTCCTAAAGGCCGCCAAGGATGCCGAGGTGCAGTGCATTTTGCTGGGCACCGATTCGCTCGCGCTTGCCGAGGACAACCGCTTCTTGCAGCGTGCGGCCGATGTCGGTTTGCGCGTATTCAAGACGCTCGATATCGATACGACGTTCGAAAACTGGGTGGAATGTGCGCCTTCAAACGGTGCAGACGCTCCTCAGCCCACGAAGTGGCGCACCTGTCATGCATGCAAGCTCACCTTTGACAATGCCGAATTTGTCGAAAATGACTACATGTGTCCCTCTTGCAATATGCTCGCGCGACTCACGTCCGACGAGCGTATCGAGCTCATCGTAGACGAAGGGACCTTCGAGGAGTGGGATGCCGATATCGAGGATGTCGACCCGCTCGAATTCCCCGGTTATCCCGAAAAGGTCGCATCGTATCGCGAGAAAACCGGCAAGCACGAGGCCGTTCGTACCGGTAAGGGCATGCTCGGTGATTTGCCTGTGGCCTTCGGTTTCATGGAGTCCGAGTTTCTCATGGGCTCGATGGGGACGATTGTGGGCGAGAAGGTGAGCCGCCTGTTCGACCGCGCCACAGATGAAGGCCTGCCGGTCATCATCTTCTGCGCGTCGGGAGGCGCCCGCATGCAGGAGGGCCTGGCCTCGCTCATGCAGATGGCCAAGACCGCGTGTGCCGTGGAGCGCCATGACCGAGCGGGACTGCTCTACATCTCCGTGCTCACCGACCCGACCACCGGAGGTGTCACGGCATCGTTTGCCATGCTCGGCGACATGATTCTTGCCGAGCCCGGAGCGCTCATCGGATTTGCCGGTCAACGCGTCATTCGCGACACCATCAAGCAGGATCTCCCCGAGGGCTTCCAGACCGCGGAGTTTGCTCTCGAGCACGGGCTTATCGACGCCATCGTCGAGAGGGGCGACCTGCGTGGCGTGTTGCGGGCTGGCGTGGCGTTTCATCGGCCGTGGCGTGGGAACGACCACAACGCGCTGTTCGGGTCATTCAAGAGCGATTCGCTTGAGGACGACGATACACCGAATGCCGCCGATGCCGCTCGCAAGTGGATCGGCAATCAGATTGACCGCCTGCCTTTCGTTGAGAGCATCAAGAAAGGTGCCGAGGCGGGCATGGATAAGGTGAACCAGCGTTTCCGCGGCAAGCGCGATGCTGATTCGGATGAGTCTTCGACAGATGTTGCTCCCGGCAGCGCTTGGGAGAGCGTGCAGATTGCCCGCAATGTCCACCGTCCTACGGCGAGCTCCTACATTAAGGTGCTATCGCCGTCATTCCTCGAACTGCATGGGGATCGCGAGTTTGCCGACGATAAGGCTATCGTCGCTGGTCTTGGACGCATCAACGGGCGTCCCGTCACCATCATCGCCCAGGAGAAGGGTTCGACCCTGCCCGAGCGCATCAAACGCAACTTTGGCTGCCCCCAACCCGAAGGCTATCGTAAAACGGCGCGTCTCATGCGCCAGGCCGAGAAGTTCAATCGACCTATCGTTTGCTTGGTCGATACCCAAGGCGCGTTTTGCGGCATGGAGGCCGAGGAGCGGGGCCAGGGTAACGCGATAGCCGAAAATCTCGAGCTCATGGCTGGCTTGCGCGTGCCGGTTTTAAGCGTGTTACTTGGCGAGGGGGGGTCGGGCGGTGCGCTCGCACTCGCACTTGCTAATCGCGTAGCGATGCAACAGCATGCGGTGTATTCGGTGCTTTCGCCCGAGGGCTTTGCCTCGATCCTGTGGAAGGACGGCTCGCGTGCCCCCGAGGCGGCCGAAGTTATGGGCATGAGCGCTGACGACGTGTTCGAGCTGGGCATTGTGGACGCGGTGTTGCCCGAGGGCGATGGAGCCGCGCATGAAAATCCCGAGCAAGCTGCCGATATCGTCTTCGCCTACGTGGACGAGACCCTCGAGGAGCTTGCCGCCCTCACTCCCGACGAGCTGCTAGCCCAACGCCAATCCCGCTTCGCGAGGTTCTAGCCCCGTGGGACAAATGGACAGGTCATTTGTCCCATTATGCTGGGGTCGCTCCCCCTGTCATTTCGAGCGGGCGCCGGGATTGTCCCCCCCCTGTCATTTCGAGCGGAGCGACCGCAGGTCGCGCAGTCGAGAAATCTCACTAACGACAAAGGCCTTCTGGCAAGCTCTGCCATATTATGGCCGACGTTCTTAGCTCCCAGCTAATGAAATACGTGTTTCCCGCAGATAGACTGCTTCCATCGTTATGGAAACGACCCAGAGGGAGAGCACATGAAAAGAGCTGCAATAGTCACAGTGGCTGTTATTTTGGCGATGGGTTCGTTCGGATGTTCGGCACCAGCAAGTCAAGAATCAAAAGCAGGAACGAATTCTAACGTTGCGAGTGGATCAAGCAAGCAAACCATGCAGGATCTTGTCCTGGTGGATGCTAATTATGTCGCGTCAGAATATGGATTGCATTATGCCTTGGAAATCGAGAATCCGAATGAGGGATATGTGGCTCGCACGGTTAATATCGAGCTCACCGGCAGACATCCAGATGGGTCGATTGCGTTTAGTGAATCTACATATGCCTATGATGTCTATCCTGGCGCACCCTTTTACTATGCGAGTGCTGCACGTGGAGAGGGCTATTCTCAAGGCGATACGCTTGAAATGAACGTATCAGTCGATAGTAGCGCCTGGAAAAAGGTGGAGGCGAACCTCCCGGATAATCTCTACACCTTCGAAAACGTTTCCATAACTCCCGCCTCGCGCGGGTCGGTTTCCGCAAAAGGCGAGATAACTATGACCGAGGATCTCTCGCTGGATAGTATCGGGAGCATGAGGAAACCCCAGATAGTCTGCATTCTCAGGGATGTCAACGGGGCCATCATCACCGGATTTAGTGAGTACGCGAGCAAGGAACTGCGTCCAGACCAGCCTACCGTATTCGATATCAACTCTCACTTCGATCCCGGTGATTTCGCTTCAGCCGAAATGCATGCGTCTTTCTAATCAGTCAGCGCCTTTCAGCTGGTTTCGTGACACAACCATATTAGCTGGAAGCTAATGAAACGTTGTTGCTTGCTGGCTAAACTGCTCACGTTCAAGTAACCGAGGAAATGCCAACCGTAATTGTATTCGGTGGTCAAAGCAACGAACAAGGAGGAATACTATGGAGAGTGCAGAGAACAGACACGAATCTGTAGATAGTACCGAGGAAACCGCAGCCAATCAATCGTCCTCTGACACGCCGGGCAAAGCCCCCGAGTCAAAGCCCACGGTCCAATCTGTTCCATCGCAACCCGATGCCAAAAACCTCCCCAAGTCGGGATTGGCAATTGCGTCCCTTATCGTGGGCATCGTCGCCGTTGTTGTGGCTTTCCTGCCGTTCTCCATTTACCTCTCCTTGATTCTGGGCATCGTTGGCGTGGTCCTTGCCATCATCGGTATCATCGGCATTCGCAAGGGCGGCAAAAGTGGAAACGGCATGGCAATTGCGGGCCTAGTTCTCAGCATCGTCGCTATCATTCTCTACGGGGTCGTATATTTCTCGTACGTAAATGCGGTCAATCAGACTGCCAAGGCGTTCAACAATGCGATGAACGAGACGGCAAAGATTTACAACAACTCTCAGGGCAGCAAATCCTCGAGCACTAAATCTATGGGTTCCGCAAGCTCGTCAAGCAGCAGCGCGCCTAGCTCTAGTGCGGAGGACAGCGCCAGCAGCAGCTCTTCGACAGGTAACTCATCCGCCGACCAGTTCAGTCGTGCGATGGATACCTATGACAAGGCGCTAGACTCGCTCGATAATGCGCTGGATACTTACAACAAGTATCTAGGAAATTAAGGAAACGCGAGCGAACGTATGGAGCAGAAGATAACCGAGGAGCTTCTTGTCGAGTTGTTGTGTTCCAAGGATCCAGACGAGTTTATTGACAACACAGATTTTGAGGACAAGAGCCTTTCCGAGTATCTGCAGGACATGCTGAAGACCAAGAATCTCAAGCGTGCTGATGTCATTCGCGCAGCCGACATCAACGAGACTCATGGCTATCAGATCTTCACGGGATCACGCGGTGCCAGCAGGGATACGGTTCTCAAGCTTGCATTTGCCTTGCAGCTAACCCTTTTCGAGACAGGACGCCTCTTGCGCAGCGCAGGCGTGAATAGCTTGTACTGCAAGAATCGTCGCGACGCTATCATTATCTTCTGCATTACCCATGGCTATTCCCTCCAAAAGACGAACGAGGAGCTTTACCGCTTCAAGGAGGAGACCTTTAGCTGATACCATGGCTTTGCTATGGAAGATCAACTCACCGGATATCTTGATGCTCTTGAGCACAACGACTGCTATCGTGTGGACGCTGTGCTCAAAGAGAGTTCCCAGGAAAGGACCGAACGCGTCTTTCTTATTGGGGCAGATGGCTCTGAGCGGGGCCCCTTCGTTCGTAAGCGTATCAAGCTCGATTGTGGCCTGGGTCAAGCTTATGAGCGAATTTGGGACGCCCAGCGTGATGGTAAGAGGTTTCTCCATCTTCCTCGCATTCTGGAATGTGGAATAGTTGGCGATTGCCGCACCGTAGTCACGGAACACATCCCCGGGCAAACGCTCAAAGAACGTGTCGCAGAGCGCGGTCCATCGCAAGAGCCCTTGTTGTCGATGGGACCCAAGCTTTGCGAGGCGGTCATGGAATTGCACGAAAGCTTTGATCCGCCTCTCATCCACCGAGATCTCAAACCCTCCAACGTTATGGTGTCCTCGGACGATGCCATCACGCTTGTTGACTTTGGTATTGCACGCACCTTTGACCCAGACGCCGAGCGCGATACCCGACAGTTTGGTACACGCGGCTATGCTCCTCCCGAGCAATTTGGCTATGGCCAGACTGACGAGCGAAGTGATGTTTTTGCTTTAGGAATGCTTCTGGGCTTCTGCATTATTGGCGAGGGCGTCGAACAAGGCCTTGCACAGCGCGGTTTCGATGACCCACGTATTCTGCAGCCTCTTCGCGCCGTGCTCTGTAGGGCGACTGCCTTTGATCCCGACGATCGCTACGCCAGCGCGCGCGAGTTGCGTGACGCCCTCGAGCGAGCCGTCAATGAGACGCGCGGGACGTCCAGGCCAGACAATGTGTTGCTGCCACCACCAAGTCCTCCGGCAGCTCCTTCGTTTACTGCACCTGTAACCACGTCTCGATCCAAAAGAGAATCACGTGTCCCCATTTGGGTTGGCATGGTGTGGAATGTCGTCATCTGCTTGGCATGGGGTGCAGTCGCGGCGATGTCTGTATACGCCATCGTCACGGCGCCGCCGCCCATGGACACGAGGCCCCTCATATACAGGCTATTTGGGTATCTCGGACTTTGCGTATGTGCTCCAGCGTTCATCGACTACTTGTTGCTGGATAAGCGCATCTTACGGCGACATGTGCCCTTCTTCGCTCATGTGGCCGGATGGCGCGAACGCGTCTTCTGTCTCTGCGTTGCGGCTGCCATCATCATCGTGTCCTTCATGGTCACGGTTCCAATAGAAATAGCCATGCAGGGATAGCGTGGATACTCGTAACTCCACCCCCTCCCTGTCATTTCGAGCGGAAGCGCGAAGCGCCGGAGCCGGGAA
>CABURF010000072.1 GCA_902493755.1 uncultured Coriobacteriia bacterium | reverse complement strand
GAAACGCTTGCTGCTGCCATGCTTCTTGCAGCGGATTGGCCCGCGCGTGCAAAACGTGGCGAAATGCTTGTTGATAGCATGTGCGCCGCAGGCACCCTCGTTATCGAAGCGGCCCTGATAGCGGGTGACGTAGCGCCGGGTATCACGCGTTCTGCCTGGGGGTTCTCGGGATGGTGCGGCCATGACGAGGAGATGTGGCAAGCCATACTCGATGCTGCTGATGCACGTGCCCAGGCGGGGTCTCGTGAGCCTGCGATATACGCGACAGATGCACGGGAGCGCGAGATAGCGTGCGCGCAGGCACGAGCCAAGGCTGCGGCTATCTCTTCGTTCATCGAGTTTCTACCGAGTCGAGATGCGCTTGCTAGCGCCATCGTGCGCCATGCCGCTGCTCGAAGTTTGTTCGCGAGCTGTCTCTTTGTCAGCACGGAGTGTCTCGAGGCGACCCTGCCCGCGTGTTACGCGCAGCTTGCCGGTGAGTTGCTTGACGCCAAGTCGCTTGAGGCGGCTGTCATGCTTGTGGAGGGCCAGGACGCTGACGCCTATCTAGGCATGGAGCGCACGCGGGGCTATAGCTGCATGAATGGTTCCGCTCCCTGTGACATCGCACTCTTTGACCTGCATGGTGACGTATCACGCGGCGCACAGGTGAGCGTGCGTGACAGGCAGGTCACCGTCTACGACGCAAATGCACAGCAGTTCGCCGACCGCCTCAACAAGGTCTTCAAGCAGCGTCGCAAATGGGCGAGCAAGAACGGCATTTCGGCCTATCGCATCTACGATGCGGACCTGCCAGACTACAACATGGCCATTGACCTCTACGAAGGGGCAGGCAGGGATGTGGGCAGGCGACTCGTGCACGTCGCCGAGTACGCGCCACCCAAGAGCATCGATGCGACCAAGGCAGCGCGCCGCATGGCCGATGCTCTCAACATTGCAAGCGTTGTGCTTGATATTTCCGCAGATGACGTCTTCGTGAAACGTCGCGTGCGTGCCAAGGGCGGCTCGCAGTATGCGAAGGGTACTGGGACAAGGGGACTGCGTGATGAGACAGTTGCTCAGAGACGTTGTCTCATTCGAAATGAGACAACGTCTCTGAGCAACTGTCTCATCACGCAGGAGAATGGCCTGTTCTTTGAGGTCGACCTTGCGAGCTATCTCGACACGGGCCTCTTCCTCGATCATCGTGATACGCGCGAGCTTGTCGGCAAGCTTGCCGCTGGCAAGAGCTTCCTCAACCTCTTTGCCTATACCTGCACGGCAAGCGTCTATGCCGCTGCCCATGGGGCGAAGTTCACGACGAGCGTGGATCTCTCGAACACCTACCTGCAGTGGGGCGAGCGCAACATGGAGCTCAACAGCCTCATGAACGGCCACCAGGAGTTCGTGCGCGCCGATTGCGTCGAATGGGTCCAGCAAACGCGCCACACGAAGATGCGCTGGGACCTTATCTTCGTCGATCCGCCCACGTTCTCGAATTCCGCAAAGATGCGCACGCGCGGCTGGGACGTGCAACGTGATCATGCCGAGCTGCTCATCGGCGTGAGTCGTCTGCTGACCCGTGGCGGTGCTGCGGTGTTCTCGTGTAATCTGCGTGGATTCAAGCTTGACCGCGAGACGATCGAACGAGCAGGTGTGCAGGTCGTTGACATCACCGACAAGACGATACCGTTGGATTTCGAGCGGCATGTGCAGGTCCATCATTGTTTCGTTTTGCGGAGAATCTAGACCACGCGATTATCCGCTGCGTGATACACTAGAGCCGCTCCTCCCAAGTCTGTGGTTGCGAGCTGGTAAGACAGCTCTAGTCCAAGGCAGATGCGGTCGAAAGGATCCACGTAAGCGGGCAGGATTTCCTGCACGTGAGCATGGCGCATCTTAGGGGTAAGACGTACCGTCCGTTATGGTCACATACGGTGGCCCGGGCGAGAAAATGAGTAGTGAGATAGTATCAGGCAAAAGTTTCTGTATGCGAGTGTGGGGTCAAAAACCAGGTCAGTTGGGAGGAGCGCTTTCACTGGCCCATGAAAAACGGAGCAAGATGTTCGCAAAGCAAATCAAACACAAGACAATAGCCTCGATCATCATGGCGCTTGCCGTGTGCATGCTTGCCGTGGTCGGGCTGTCCGCATGCCAGCTTCAAACCAAGACGCAGGTTGAGAGCAACCTCACGCCCAAGCTGGATGCCTCGGCAACCATCACCGAGGGTGTGCTCACCGTGGGCATCAACACGAGCAACTCACCGTACGGCGGCACCAACTCGAGCAACCAGACCGTCGGCATCGACGTCGACGTTGCCGCGGCCATCGCTCAGGAGCTTGGCTTGCGCATGCAGATTGTCGACGTCGGGTCGAGTGGCCGCTTCGCGCTCAGCAACAAGCAGGTCGATGTCGCTCTTGGGCTCACCAAGTCCGGTACGGGCGATCTCGTCGCCTACAGCGATCCGTATCTGACGGACGGCCTCTCGCTGTTCTGCCTGAGCACCAATCGTCCCGTCTCCATCGAGGATGTCGCGGCACAGACGGCTGCCGGCACTGCCAAGGTGCTCGTCCAGGCCGAGACCACCGCTGCGAGCAAGGTGCAGGAGCTTCTTGGTATCGACAAGGTCGTCGCCATGCCCACCATGCAGGCGGCGTTTGACGCGCTCAACAATGGCGAGCAGAAGTTCCTCGTGACTGACGCGGTCATCGGCGACTACTTCGCGCGTAACTACGAGAGCGTCATCCGCATGGGCTTTTTGGGCGCAGATTGCGTCACGCCCATCTATGCCGTGACGCTTACGCAGAGCTCCGCGCTTTCGAGCGGTGTCAATACCGCCATCAAGACGATTAACGAGAACGGCGTCATGCGTGTCATCGCGACCAAGTGGCTTGGCACCGATGGCGATACGCTTCTCGCAGGAAAGACCGATCTGGCGACGCTGCCAGCCAAGGCCTTTGGCATCGGCGTGCCGGCAGAGCCAGAGAATCCCGAGGAACCTAATCCCGATGCGCCGGAAAACCCAGGTGAGGAGGATACGGGCGAGCAGTCTGGCGACGAGTAGAACGAGCAACCCACGATCAAGGAGGTTTATCATGGCTATCACAGTTTCGGGACGAAAGATGAACGTCACTCCCGCTATCAAGGACTACGTTGACGAGAAGATCGGGCGTTCGCTCGAGGTGTTCGACAGCGCTGCCATGGACGCAGAGGTCGTCCTGCGCACCGAGAAGAATCCGGCCATTTCACTCAATGCCATTTGCGAGGTCACGGTCAACGCCAAGGGTGCTGTCATCCGCGTGGCCGAGTCCGCCGAGGACATGTACGCGGCCATCGACCTGGCATCCGACAAGGTTGCCCGTCAGCTGCGCAAGTACAAGACGAGGATCGTGGAGCGTCGCGGTGGCAGGGGTAGCATTCGCCATCTCCAGCCCGATGAGCTGGACATCCCCGATGTCATCCCGACCGAGCCCGAGGAAGACGATGATTTGCTCGTGCGCCTGAAGGAAGTCGAGATGGAGCCAATGACCGAGGAGCACGCGCTCGTCCAGACGGACCTGCTCGGTCACGACTTCTTCGTCTACTTCGATCAGGACGCGCATCAGATTCAGGTTATCTACCATCGCAAGAACGGCGGTTACGGCATCATCAAGCCGATCATCAACGCTTAGGCAATAAGACACGCCATCGTTTGAACAAGGGGTCGGGCGCTGCCCGGCCCCTTTGCCGTAGCCCCTTGTCCACTCTGTGCTTTTTGCACATAGTCGCGTTTATCGAAGTGCTAGTATGTGCAGATTATCAACTGTAGTAGGACGAAAGGAACACCAACCCATGGCACGCGTGTACAATTTTTCCGCCGGTCCGGCGGTCCTCCCCGAGGAGGTCCTGAAGCAAGCGGCGAGCGAAATGCTCGATTACGAGGGCACTGGCATGTCCGTCATGGAGATGAGCCATCGTTCGGCTGCGTTCACGAAGATTATCACCGAGGCCGAGCAAGACCTGCGTGAGCTGCTGTCCATCCCGGACAATTACAAGGTGCTTTTCTTGCAGGGCGGTGACTCTCTGCTCTTCGCGTCGGTGTTCATGAACCTCGCCACCAATGGCAAGGCCGATTACATCGTTACCGGTGGCTGGTCCAAGAAGGCGTACAAAGAGGCTCAGATCCTCGGTGATCCCAAGCTGTTGGTCAACAGTGAGGGCGACAACTTCTCGTGGATTCCCGACCTCTCCGACCTCGACATTCGCGATGATGCGTCCTTCGTCTACATCTGCGAGAACGAGACCGTCTACGGCAACCGCATCTACACGCTGCCCAACACCAAGGGTCACGTGCTCGTGTCCGACCAGAGCTCCATGTTCCTCTCCGAGCCGGTTGACGTGAGCAAGTACGGTCTCATCCACGCTGGCGTGCAGAAGAACTGCGGCCCGGCCGGCGTCCAGATCGTCATCGTGCGCGAGGATCTTATTCCCGACGACCTTCCCGGCGTGCCCACCATGCTGCGCTTCAAGACGCATGCCGATAGCGGTAGCCTCTACAACACGCCGCCGAGCTACGGCATCTACGTGTGCGGTCTCGTGTTCAAGTGGATCAAGGAGCTGGGCGGTCTCGAGGTCATGAAGGAGCGCAACGAGGCAAAGGCCAAGCTTCTCTACGACTACCTCGACTCGAGCGACCTTTTCTCGAGCACGGTCAACCCCAAGGACCGTTCCATTATGAACGTTCCGTTCATCACGGGCGACGAAGACCTCGACAAGAAGTTCATCGCCGAGGCAACTGTTGCTGGCCTGGCCAACATCAAGGGCCATCGCAGCGTGGGTGGCATGCGTGCGAGCATCTACAACGCCATGCCCATCGAGGGCGTGCAGGCGCTTGTCGACTTCATGCGCGAGTTCGAGGTCAACAACAAATAGGTAGGACGCAATCGAAAAACGAGACAGTTGCTCAAAGCAACTGTCTCATTTTTATGTCTGCCATTTCGACGATGGCGCCGCAGCCCTTCCCATGTCATTTCGACCGGAGGCGCATAGCGCCGGAGTGGAGAAATCTCCTCGCCACAACCACCGAAACGCGAAGGGCGAGATTTCTCGACTTCGCTCCGCTTCGCTCGAAATGGCATTGACTGCCCCCCCTTGATGGGACGGGATTGTTCGCGAACACCTCTTTCGCAGTTGTGAAGCGGATATGTAGGGAATGTGACGGCTTTTGAGCATATTGCTAGCTTACGCTACAGTTATGTCCCGCATGCACGTAAACGAAGCGTAAATGAGGTTATTTTTTGCTGCAACATGCACTCAACCGAGGCATCATCCTCGCGCTCTCATCTTTGTTGGCGCTTGCGACTTGTCTTGCCAGCGGCGGGTTTGTGCAGACATCCCTCGCAGATGAAGAAGCCGAAGCTCTTGAGGCGCAAGTCAAGTCCAGTGCCGATGCCTATAACGACGCCATCTCACGCCAGGAGGAGCTAACGGCTGAGATAGCGACACTCGATGCGCGTATAGCGGAGCTCGAAGCCACGCTTCCCGCCCAGCGCGAACGTTCTGACGAGAGCATACGAGCGCTCTACAAGTACGAGTACGATTCTTCGAGCGTGCTCATGATGCTGCTCGAGTCGACAAGCGTCACCGACATGCTTGCGATTGTCGATTCGTACAATTGGATCATCGAGTACAACACGACGGAGATCCAAAGCGCTATCCAAATGGAGTCCGAGCTCAAGAGCGCTCGTGAGAAACTCGCGAGCGACAAGGCAAACGTCGACAAGGCCGCCCAGGATGCGCTCGATTCGCTGCAGCAAGCCCGCGAGGCTCGTGAACGCGTGGCGGCCCGCGCTGCCGCCGCACAGGCTGCCGAGCAACAGGCAAGCCAGTACATCATCAATTCGGATTCGGCGAGTGCCGACGAGAAACAAGCTGCGAGTGCGGCGAGCAACGCGGCATCATCGGTCAGCGCCTCGCATGTGGGTTGGTCGGCGGATAAATCCGATTTCGTGAGTGATTGGGCACCGCGCATCGACGCGTATCTCTCGGGCTCGCCCATGGCGGGTACGGGCGAGTATTACGCAGCGGCTGCCTGGGATAACGGCGTTGACCCACGTTGGGCGCCGGCGATTTCGTACGTGGAGAGCAGCAAGGGCGCCGTCTGCTTCCGTTCGCACAATGCCTGGGGCTACGGCAACTATAGCTTTGGCTCATGGGAAGAGGGCATCAACAGGGTTGTCTCCGCACTCGGAGGCTCGCTGTACGGCGGATACCTGACGCGCGAGGCTGCGGCCACGTATTGTCCCTCGAATCCTGGGCAC
>CABURF010000071.1 GCA_902493755.1 uncultured Coriobacteriia bacterium | reverse complement strand
GACGGACGCATTGGCGCAGCTTGACGATACGCGTCCCTTCGACCAGGCAAGCGGTTGGTACGACCAAGGCGGTGGAGATTACGTCAGCGAGCACAACTACTTCCGCGAGCTGCGTCTGCCCAAAGGTCACGGGCATAACGACGAGCGCGCACGCGTCATATCGGAGTTCGGCGGCAGCGCATTTCGCATCGAAGGGCATAGCGCAATCGAACGGTCCTATGGCTACGACAATCACGAGAACGCGGAAGAATTCGCCAGCGCCGTCAAACATGAACTCGACGGGGCCAATGCACTCGAGGCCCAAGGGCTTTCCGGTTACGTCTATACGCAACTCACGGATGTCGAGGAAGAGGTCAACGGACTCATCACCTATGACCGGCGCATCGTGAAAACAAGACTCACATCCGTTGACGAGGCGTAACATTTCGGGCTCGAATCTTGGCTACCATAGGTAGTCACAATCCAATTTAGACGAATAGCAACGAAGGGCTGATGAAGCATGGCACTGGGTGTGAGCAGAAGAGATATGGTGATGATCGGCGTACTGCTGGCGGGAACGCTGCTGGCGGTTCTTAATCAGACACTGCTCTCCCCCGCGCTTCCCGCCATCATGACAAGCCTCTCGGTCGATGCGACTACCGTGCAGTGGCTCACGAGCGGTTATTCCCTCGTCGAGGCCGTCATCATCCCGCTATCGGCTTTCCTCATCGGACGCTTCACGACTCGCCAGCTCTTCAACACGGGTTTCGTCATCTTCGCCATCGGCAGCCTCGCCGCCGCACTTGCCCCCAACTTCTGGGTGCTGCTGCTCGGCCGCGTACTGCAGGCCACATGCACGGGCATGGTTATGCCCATGGTGTTCACGGTGATCTTGCTCGTCTTCCCTCGCGAAAAGCGTGGCACCGCCATGGGTGCCATCGGGTTGATCATCGGCTTTGCCCCGGCCATTGGTCCTTCGGTTGCAGGCCTGCTCGTCGACTCGGTTGGTTGGCGTTGGCTGTTCGGCATCGTCACGATCCTGACCGTCATCGTGCTCGTGCTTTCGCTCGTGTTGTTGCGCAACTACGGCGACTTCAAGCGCACGAGCTTCGATCCGCTCTCCGTCCTGCTCTCCTCCGCGGGTCTCGTCTGCCTGCTCTATGGCCTCTCGACCTTCTCCTCGAGCGATAATCTCCTCGTGACGGGCGCGCTCATCGTCGTCGGTCTCGTGCTCGTGGGTCTCTTCGTGCGTCGCCAGCTCAAGCTGCCCGTTCCCATGCTCAAGGTCGACATCCTCAAGACACGCAAGTACGCGACGACCGTCATCATCATCGTCATCGTGCAGGCCGCCCTCATGGGCACGGGCGTCATCACGCCGCTCTACATCCAGGGTGTCTGTGGCTACTCGGCCACCATGTCGGGTATCGCCATGCTACCCGGTGCGGTCATTGGTGCGTTCATGGGTCTCGTGAGTGGCCGTCTCTTCGACCGTTTCGGCGTGCGCAAGGTCGTCGTGCCCGGTTCCCTCGTTGCGCTCATCGGCGCATTTTGCCTCACGCTTCTGGGTATGGATACCGACTTTGTCTTCATCATGCTCGCCTATACGATTCTCACCATCGGCCTGCAGTTCACGATGACCCCGCTCAACACATGGGGTGTCAACTCGCTTCCCAATGACGTGATACAGCATGCGCAGGGCCTCTCCAACACGCTCAACCAGGTCGCCGCCTCGCTCGGCACGGCCGTTCTCGTGTCCATCTCCGCACTCGCGTCCGTATTCGCACCTGATGCCGCAGGCGTCGAGCAAATGTTCATCGGAGACCACATGGCGTTTACCACCACGGCGGCGATCATGGTCATCGCGGTGCTCGTCATCCTCTTCTTCGTACGTGACAAGGCGAGGGAAAAGGGTGCCGTGGAAATCGAGGCGCAAACCGCTGGCGAGGAAACCGTCGATTACACGGCCGGTTTTGATGGCGTGACGGTGGATGCCACGACAAGCGAGAGCATCGCCGCCGAGACTGGAAACGGCGCCCCCGCAGAGATGCAGTATCACGTCTCGGATGCCATGAACCGCAACCCCCTTGCCGTCCTCGCCGGTACGACCATGGATGAGGTCATCGAGTTCATGGCGGCACATGACGCGAGCGGCCTGCCCGTCATCGACGAGAACGGCAAGCTCGTTGGCTTCATTTCCGATGGCGATGTGGCCTCCTACCTTGGCAGCAACGACATCTCGTTGCTCGATTCGACGCTCAACATCTACCGTTTCGAGGATGACACCGCGCTCACCTCGCGCTTGGTTGACCTGCTCAACCTCGATGTCATGGACATCGCGACGAAACGCGTCATCTCCGTGCACGAGGACACGCCGCTCGACAAGGCAGTCCACACACTTTCCGAAAAGCGCATCAAGAAGATGCCCGTCATAGACGAGGAAGGCAGGCTCGTAGGAGCCCTGAGCCGCCGCAACGTCATGCACGCCATCGCCGGCGCAATCGATGAACTCAGGAGCAAATAGGCAGACCCTCCGTCATTTCGAGCGGAGCGAACGAAGTGAGCGGAGTCGAGGAATCTCTGCGCCTCGAGAGATTCCTCCGCTTCGGGGCCTAACGCCCCCTTCGGTCGGAATGACGAAGGGGACGGCCTGTCGGCCGCTCCAGTCGAGATGACGCCTACCGGAAACGCTTGAGCAGCAACGAGTTGCAGACGACGCTCACGCTCGACAGCGCCATGGCAGCGCCCGCCAACGCCGGTGCCAGGATGCCCACGGCGGCCAGCGGAATCATGATGCAGTTGTAGATGAGAGCCCAGAAGAGGTTCTGGCGTATCTTGCGCATGGTTGCCTTGGAGAGACGCAGCGCCACGACCAGATCACTCAGGCGATTGCGCATGAGCACGACGCTGCCGGCATCCAGCGCTACGTCCGTGCCCGATGCCATAGCGATGCCCACGTCTGCCGCAGCCAACGCAGGTGCATCGTTAATGCCGTCGCCGACGAATGCGACGATGTTCTCTGCCTCGGCGTCTTTCGCCTTCTTCGAAGTCACTTCGAGCATGCGCACGTCTTCGGCAGATTTCACTTCGAGTACGCGGCTGGCCTTTTCTAGCGGCTTGACACCTGCAAAGACATGGGCATCCGCGATGCCGACTTCGGAGGCGACAAGCATTGCGGTCTTCTCGTTGTCACCTGTCACCATATACGAAGTGATGTCGAAATCCCTCATGAGGGCATGCACCGTAGAAGCCGCATCCGGTTTTGGCTCGTCTTTGAATTGTATGTAGCCCATGGGCTCGTCATCGACACTGACGAGAACGCCCGACCCAGCACCTTCTGGCGCAACGCTCGTGCCGACAAAGACGTCATGGCCGTCGACCTTTCCCCTCACGCCTTCGCCAATGACGGCTTTGAAGTCGGTAACTTCGGGAAGGTCGCCAATACCCCGCATGGCGGCATAGGAGACAACGGCACGGGCAAGCGGGTGCTCGCTTTTCGACTCGACCGCAGCCGCCATGGCCAGCACCTCGTCTGCAACATCGCATGTGACAACGGTAGGCTCACCCCTGGTGATGGTGCCTGTCTTGTCAAAGACCATGGCCGAGAGCTTCACGAGCATCTCGAGCACGGAACCGTCTTTAATCAAGATGCCGAGCTGGGCGCCCTTTCCCATACCCACCATGAGGGCGGTCGGCGTGGCAAGACCCAGCGCGCAGGGACACGCCACACAGATGACCGCGATGGCCGGCATCAACGCTTGCTGTAGGCGATGAGACGCCACATCGGGCTCCACGAAGAAGAACCAGACGCAGAAGACGCAAAGCGCGATAATCAAGATGGCCGGCACGAAGATTGAGGCGATCTTGTCGGCGATACGCTGAATGGGAGCCTTGGAACCCTGGGCGTCCTCGACCGCACGCACGATACGCGCCAACGTGGAATCCGTGCCCACGCGAAGAGCGCGCACGGTGACAGATCCCGTGGTGTTCTGCGAACCTCCCGTAACTGCGTCCCCCTCGTTCTTGACGACGGGGAGAGCCTCTCCCGTGAGCATGGATTCGTCGACCTCGGTTGACCCTTCGATCACGACGCCATCGACCGGCATCTTCTCGCCGGGAAAGACGATGACGGTGTCACCTGCGGCGACCTGCGCTAAGAGAACCTCCTGCTCTTTGCCACCACGGATGACACGAGCGGTAGGCGGAGTGAGATTCATGAGGGCCTCGATTGCCTGGTTGGTGGCTCCCTTCGCCCTTCCCTCGAGAATCTTTCCCAGCAAGACGAACGTGATAAGCATGGCACAGGTCTCGAAGTACGGCATACCGTCGTTTATCTCCATGGCAGCACTTCCAGGACCCCAGTCGTTAGTGATGACCGGCAGAAACGTGATGTAGACAGAGAACGCGAACGCAATGGTGGTACCCAAGGCGACCAGCACGTCCATATTGGCAGAGCCGCTCCTAAGCGATCCCCATGCACCTTTGTAGAAACGTGCGCCACAGCAGAACTGCACGGGAATCGTGAGTATCATGAGCAAGAGGTTACATGCAAACAACGACTGGGCGTGCGTGGGGTCCGCAGCGAAGACGCCTGCAAGCACGTTCCCTACACCCATGTGCCAGCCAGGAAGCATTCCGATGCAGAAGATGATGACGGTAAAGGCACATGCCGTCACGAAGACCTTCATGTCCCTCTTCGCGCGTGCTGCCTCTTTCGCACGCCGCTTCTCGTCAACAAGAGGGGCATCCTCTGGGATGATTTCGGCAGTGAACGAAAGGTTGTCGAACACGGCCAGCATATCGTCTACGCTGGCTTGCGAGGGATCAAACGTGACCTTACCTGTGTTATTGGCCAAATTGACCGCGACGTCAATCACCCCGGGAGTCGCACGATAATGCTTTTCGATGTTGGCCGCGCAGTTCGCGCAATGCATGCCGTCGATAGCCAAACGTACGGTGCTTTGCATGAACGTCCCCTTTCGCGTCTTTTTTTATGCTCCTGAGCTTAGCATAATTAGCTCGGCACATTATAGAAACAGGGTGGCTCCCCCATGGGGAACCACCCTGGAATTGTCACGGGCGCTTGCCTTACAGGCTCTTCTTGAAATCCTCGAACTTCTGCTTGAGCTCGGCGCGTTTCTTCTCGATGGCTTCATGACGATCGGCCTTGCGCTGGGCGCGAATCTTTTCGCGAGCCTGCTTGGCCAAATCTTCCTGGATCTGCTCGGCCTGATCGACCTCATCGGCGATCTCGGCGGCATCCCAGTGCATGACCGCACAGTCCATGCCCTCGAACTGCATGTCGAAATCCGCGGAGTCGTCCTCTTGCACGAGCGCGATGAGGGCCGTTTGCCCCGGAAGCAACGAACGACTGCTGTAAGCAAGCAACGAAGTGTTGTCCGCGGCGTCGCTCTCGTCGACGAGGCTTCCCGCGAGCAGTCCCACACCACCGCCGAGTAGGATGCCGATGGGGCCTCCGAGTATGCCCACGGCCGCTCCGAGCAAGCCGCCCATCCACGTGTCGTCCGTCGTGTCCTGGCCCGAATCGAACCCGTCCTTGGGAACGACGTTTCCATCGACGTTTTTCACGATAACCATCTGGAGAATCGTGTAGGACGAAGTGACCGGTTTGTTCTTGAGATGAGAAAACGCCTCGTATGCCTGGCTCTCGACCGGGAAAGTTACCATCGTTACGTATTCCATGACATAGCTCCTATCCTTTACTGCATATGTTGCATGCTAACAGTATACACCGTTTAACTATAATTACATGCCGTTTGCCGAAATATAGTTGTATCAAGAAAATAATGAGAAGAGCAACAATTGATTGAACCTGACTTTAGGTCAAGCTATCATCACGCAAAGCGAAAGGAGGACCTTCGTGCAGTATTCCATCGGCGAGATAGCAAAGATGACGGGGCTTTCGCCTTCGACGCTTCGTTTCTACGATAAGGAGGGCCTGCTTCCCGGCCTCAAACGCCAAGGCGGCAAGCGAATCTTTGACGAGAGCCACATCGAGACCCTGCGCATTATCGAATGCCTGAAGCGTTCCGGACTGGAGATACGAGACATCCGGAAGTTCATGGAGCTCACGACCAAGGGCAGCACAAGCTATGCACAGCGCCGGGAGCTGATGGAGGAAAGACGCCTGAAGACCCTCGAGCAAATCGAGGAGCTGCAAAGGACGCTTGCCGTGCTCGAATACAAGTGCTGGTATTACGATGAGGCCCTCTCGCGAGGTAACGAGGACTTTGCCCAGAACGCTCCCGACACCCTCCCCAAGGAGGCTCGCGAGCTCTATGTG
>CABURF010000070.1 GCA_902493755.1 uncultured Coriobacteriia bacterium | reverse complement strand
GATGCGCTTGCACGGGCGCGCGCGAGATCGGCTACATGTTCGGCCAGTACAAGCGCATCCGTAACGAGTGGACTGGTGTGCTCACGGGTAAGGGTCTCTCCTACGGTGGCTCGCTGGCTCGTACCGAGGCAACCGGCTATGGTGCCGTATACTTCACCGAGGAGTATCTCAACTGCAATAACGACTCGTACAAGGGCAAGACGGTGTGCCTGTCCGGCTCCGGCAATGTCGCCATCTACGCCTGCGAGAAGGCCACGCAGCTCGGTGCGACCGTCGTCACCATGTCCGATTCCACGGGCTGGGTCTACGACCCGTCCGGTATCGACCTTGATCTCGTCAAGCAGATCAAGGAGGTCGAGCGTGGTCGTCTGAGCGAGTACGCCAAGCGTTGCGACCACAAGACCGTCGAGTACCACGAGGGCCGCGGCGTGTGGGTTACCCCCTGCGACATCGCCATGCCCTGTGCGACGCAGAACGAGGTCTTCATCGAGGACGCCAAGAACCTCGTCGCCAACGGCTGCAAGATTCTCACCGAGGGCGCGAACATGCCGACTACGCTCGAGGCGACTCAGTACCTGCAGCAAAACGGTGTCGTGTTCTTCCCCGGCAAAGCTGCCAATGCTGGTGGCGTTGCCACGAGTGGCCTGGAGATGAGCCAGAATTCCGAGCGTCTCTCCTGGACCTTCGAAGAGGTCGATGATCGTCTGCGCAAGATCATGCAGGGCATCTTCCATGCTGCCGACGATGCCGCACGCGAGTACGGTCACGAGGGTAACTACGTCATGGGTGCAAACATTGCGGGCTTCCTCAAGGTTGCCGACGCGATGATGGCTCAGGGTATCGTCTAGTTACGACACCACAGAGATTCGCAAGAAGGGGAGATGCGTGTGTCATCTCCCCTTCTTTTTTTTGAAACGGGAAATGCGATGGGGTGAAAATGAGACAGTTGCTCAGAGCAACTGTCTCATTTTCGATGTCTTACGCTACAGTTTTGGGGTTCTATAAGTTGGTCACACGGGTAGGATGTGTTCTGACCGTGAACTTGCGGATTTTTTACGTGACCTGCCTTGCGCAAAATATGGGCTATCCACGACAGCGAACAAGATTCTTCAAACACTCAAATATCTTAGTCAGTTGCGGAGCTTATTATTTATCCGTAAATGACCAAGATACTCGAGCTTCCGTTGGTGGATTTCGTCGAAAATTTTTTCAGGTCGTTACAGGTTGCTTATCTACTTTCCTGATACGTTTTACCTGTGAAAATACCAAATCTTGTGATGTCAAGCCAATTTATCCACAAGATATTGTGGATTTTCAGGCATTCCAAACACAAGATATGGTCTATTCTGAATCGAGCAATCACACTTGCATACGCAAAAAAACGTTGCATACAAAAACTCGAACACGAGGGGCATGAGGGAAACATGAAGATCATCAAACGAAACGGCTCGGAGGCAGTCTTCGATCTTTCGAAGATCGCCAACGCAATCGAAGCAGCAAACGGGGAAGTTCCCGAAGACGAGCGTCTGACGGCGCGTCAGATCGAGTACGCGGCCCTCAACGTCGAGGACGCCTGCAAGGCTGCCGGGCACACGGTCTCGGTTGAGGAAATCCAGGATATGGTCGAGGACGAGATCATGGCGCTCGACAAGTTCGAGGTCGCGCGCAAGTACATCATCTATCGCTATCTCCAGAACCTCAAGCGCCAAAGCAACACCACCGACGACAAGATCCTCACGCTTATCGAGTGCAACAACGAGGAAGTCAAGCAGGAGAACTCCAACAAGAATCCTGCCGTCAATTCCGTTCAGCGTGACTACATGGCGGGTGAGGTCTCCAAGGACCTTACCATGCGCATGCTCCTGCCGCGTGAGGTCGTCGAAGCGCACAACAACGGCATCATTCACTTCCATGATTCCGATTACTTCGCGCAGCACATGCACAACTGCGACCTCGTCAACCTTGAGGACATGCTGCAAAACGGCACGGTCATCTCGGGCACCCTCATCGAGCGTCCGCACATGTTCTCCACCGCGTGCAACATCGCCACGCAGATCATCGCCCAGGTGGCGAGCTGCCAGTACGGCGGCCAGTCCATCTCGCTCACGCACCTTGCGCCCTTTGTCGACGTCTCCCGCAAGAAGATTCGCCGCGAGACTTATGCGGAGTTCGAGATGCTCGGTATCGAGGCCGACAAGGAGCAGATCGAGCAGGTCGTCGAGCGTCGTCTGCGCGAGGAGATTAAGCGCGGCGTCCAGACCATCCAGTATCAGGTGGTCACGCTCATGACCACCAATGGCCAGGCCCCCTTCATCACCGTGTTCATGTACCTCAACGAGGCGCGTGACGAGCAAGAGAAGCACGACCTCGCCATGATCATCGAGGAGACGCTGCGTCAGCGCTATCAGGGCGTCAAGAACGAGGAAGGCGTCTGGATTACTCCGGCGTTCCCCAAGCTCATCTACGTGCTCGAGGATGATAACGTTGACGAGGGCTCCCCGTATTTCTATCTCACGCAGCTTGCCGCCAAATGCACGGCCAAGCGCATGGTCCCCGATTACATCTCTGAGAAGAAGATGAAGGAGTATAAGCTTTCCGCCGGTCAAGCAGAAGGCGAGGGCAACTGCTACACGTGCATGGGCTGCCGCAGCTTCCTCACACCCGATCGTTCAGGCAATGGCTATGGCAATGTGGCCAATGCCGGCAATTACGATCCGACGCAACCCAAGTTCTACGGCCGCTTCAACCAGGGCGTCGTGACCATCAACCTGGTCGATGTCGCGCTGTCCAGCGGTGGTGACGAGGAGAAGTTCTGGAACATCTTCGAGGAGCGCCTCGAGCTCTGCCATCGCGCCCTGCGCTGCCGCCACGACCGTCTCAAGGGCACGCTTTCGGATGCCGCGCCCATCCTGTGGCAGTATGGTGCGCTCGCCCGCCTCAAGAAGGGCGAGACCATCGACAAGCTGCTCTACGGCGGTTACTCCACCATCTCGCTCGGTTATGCCGGTCTCTACGAGTGCGTCAAGTACATGACGGGTCACAGCCATACCGACGACGAGGCCACGCCGTTTGCGCTTGCGGTCATGCAGCGCATGAATGACAAGTGCTTCGAGTGGAAGGCTGCCGAGGACATCGACTACTCGCTGTACGGCACGCCGCTCGAGTCCACTACCTACAAGTTTGCCAAGGCCTTGCAGAAGCGCTTCGGCATCATCAAGGGCATCACGGACAAGGGCTACATCACCAACAGCTATCACGTACATGTGTCCGAGGAAATCGACGCCTACACCAAGCTCAAGTTCGAGAGCGAGTTCCAGCGTCTCTCTCCGGGTGGTGCCATCAGCTACGTCGAGGTGCCCAACATGCAGGACAATCTCGAGGCCGTCATCGATGTCATGCGCTACATCTACGACAACATCATGTACGCGGAGCTCAACACCAAGAGCGACTTCTGCCAGATTTGCGGCTACGACGGAGAGATCCAGATCGTCGAGGAAGACGGCAAGCTCGAGTGGGAATGCCCCAACTGCGGCAACCGTGACCAGGCCACGATGAACGTCGCACGTCGCACCTGCGGCTACATCGGCACCCAGTATTGGAACCAGGGTCGTACCGAGGAAATCCGCGACAGGGTCATGCATCTCTAAGAGAATGCGCCTGGGAATGGGACAAATGGCCTGTCCATTTGTCCCATTCCCGTCCTAGGATATGGGTCGCATACATGAACTACGCCGAGATTAAATACTGCGATATCGCCAATGGCTCCGGCACGCGCACGACGCTGTTCGTGAGTGGCTGCACGCATCACTGCGCGGAGTGCTTCCAGCCCCAGACCTGGAGCTTCGATTTTGGCGAGCCGTTCACGCGCGAGGTGAAAGACGAGCTTATCGAGAGCATGCGTCCTTCGTATATCCGCGGGCTGACGCTTCTGGGTGGCGAGCCGATGGAACCGGACAATCAGCGCGGCCTCGTGGACTTTCTCGAGCGCGTGAACGACGAACTTCCGAACAAGAACATCTGGTGCTTTACAGGCGATTTGCTCGAGGATTTGCTCGACACCTCCAACGTGCGCCGCACCGAGGTCACCGATCGCATGCTCGCCTGCATCGACGTGCTCGTGGATGGCCCCTACGTCAAGGAGCTTCACGATATCTCGCTGCGCTTTCGCGGCTCGTCCAACCAGCGCATCATCGACATGCCTGCGACGCTCGCTGCCGGCGAGGTCGTCATGTGGGAAGACGATCCGGTATACGCTACGCATACGATGTAGCTTTTGTCATTCTGAGCACAGGGACATGAGTTCTCGGAGTCGAGAGATCTTCGCGAATTTCGAAATGACAAAGGCTAAGCTACATTCGGAATATTGGAAGGAAATTTGCGTCCGAGCATCTTCTCGGCCACAAGATGATTTTCTTCGGCGAGTAACTTTCTAATTCGCGTTGCCGATATGGGTTTACCACAATGCATGAGAAGATGATGCTCGTGCACTCTCATCTTTCTTGTTGAGCCCCACTGGGCCAAATCTTGGGCCGTCCCAGATTCTTTTGAAGCAAAGCGAAAACCGTTTCCGATGTGAATGTGCGACGGCGTGTTGCCACCAAACGCCCATTCGAGGAATTCCCCAGGCGATTGTTTTGCAAACTCCAAAGTGAAGGGTAGCAGCGCGACGATGTCTACGCCGCTTCTTGCAAGCATCTCGATTCGCTCCTCGTTGCTCTGCAGTTTTATCAAGCGGTCTTTTGCAAAGAGTTCATCCGGGTCGATGTCGAAGGTCAGTACGATTGCCTTGTTTTCGGGCCTCGCTGTGCGTATGGCATGTTCAATTAGGTATTTGTGTCCTCTGTGAACGCCGTCAAACACTCCAAATGCGCAAGATGAGCCTGTAAAGAAGTCGTGATTTGTCTTTTCCTCAAGAACGACAATCCTCGCTTTGTCCATGTATCCACTCCACTCACGCTGTATAGGTTGTCCAAGCTGCCTCATGCGATGGTAAGCATCCTGTCTGTGAGATTAGCAGCACTATATGGAGGCATTTATTTAGCTCGTGTGCGAACCATTCGATTTGTGAATAATGCTCCTAGTCGAGGGAGATGTTTAGTTTTTTCACGAAGTCGATGAATGTCCGCAGGGCGGCGGAATCATTACTTTTGTCATAGAAAAGCTGGAGTTTGAAATGATAGTAGTCTTTGCCGAGCTGCTTTATGTGAACATCCTGTCGGGAAATGCGTGGCTTATGCATGAGAGGTGCGACATATTTGCCCGATGCAACAAGTCCGAAGAGTAGCGAGCCTCTTCCTTCGATGAACTTGATCTTAGGATCGAAGCCCTCCATTCTGCATGCTTCGATAAAGGATATGACCTTTGGGTCCGTCCTCATGTCATCGCGGTAGCTTTTGAACAAGAAGGAATCGTTTTTGAAGTCACTCAGGGTAAGGTCGTCTTGCTTTGCGAGCGGGTGTCTTTCGGACAGCGCAATCTTCATGCGAAATTCTCGTATGTCAATTATCTCCCACGTCTTGGCAAACATTTCGCTGTATTCGAAATCATCGACTCGAGCGACGAAGCCTGCGTCAATTTGATGGTCTTTGAGCATTTGAAGAGTGCGCAAATTCGAATCAGCTAGCTGCTCGATTTTGATTACATTGTGGATAGCCCCAAATTTCAGGAGTATCTCGTCTTCACCCAAAGTGCTCATTCCGTTGGGGCACGCAACTCGGAGAATCAGTTCGCCATCCTTGCTGATTGCCGCTGCTTTGTTCATTAGGCTTCTTGTTGCCTGCTGCGCCTCCTCGAAAAACGGCATTAGCTGTTCGCCCTCGGGCGTGAGCTCGATTCGGGATCGTGTCTTGCGATTGAAAAGTTTGACGCTGAGCTCTTTTTCGAGCGAGTCGATGCGCTTTGAGATGGTTGGCTGGGAATATGACAACTCCCGAGCAGCGAGTGAGAAACTCTTGTTGCGAATAACCGAGAGGGCTATTTCGATTTCCTCGAGATTCATCCTTACCGTCTTTCTGTTGTCATCAGACGTGGCGTAAACGAGCAAACGTAATCGTATGCTAGCCTTATCTTAACCTGTACACATTCACGGTATCTACCTGTATTCGATTATCGAATCAATATGCGCAAATAAGAATTATTTGAATAGCGAATAAAGATCTGACTAAGAGGAATCATTCTTTTCCGCATGCGTTGCTAGTCTGGTAGCAGAGGGAGTTTCTCCATGACGGGAAACTCGAAACACCACCAGACAAGGGGGATGTATTGTGAGTGATGTGTGCAAGACGCTGCACTGTGACGTTGC
>CABURF010000069.1 GCA_902493755.1 uncultured Coriobacteriia bacterium | reverse complement strand
CGGATTTGGACTCACGTTCTTCTGCAACTTCACGGGCAATCCCGCGGCCTCCATTCCGGTAGGTCTTTCCGAAGAAGGATTCCCTGTTGGCCTGCAGTTGATTTCCAGGCGTTTCGGGGAGCTCGACCTTATCGCGGCAAGTGCGGCATTCGAACGCGTAAGCCCATGGAAGAGCATATACGAGGTCACGGCCAAGAGGAGCTTGTCGAATTCGCATGCTGCTTGAGAGATTCATGTTGTGCTGCGCTTACTCCCGCAATCAAGTCATGCGCTTCGTTATTGCCTGAATTATCTGTTCGCTTGCGTTGGAGAGGGCGTTTTCGCCAAGGAGATCCCTGTCACAAGAATGGGAAAGAGAGATAGGAGAGCACATGGCAGAAAATGAATACGTTCGCGTGCCACACGAGAAGCCCTATACCTACAAAGAGGGCAATCTCACGGTCACACGCGGAAGCGCATGGACTGGACCCGGGTGCCATCTGGGTTGCGGCGTGCTGCTCTACACCGATGAAGATGGCAAGCTTGTCAAGGTGGAGGGCGATTCCGAGAATCCCTTCAACAGCGGACGTCTTTGCGTGCGTTGTCTTGCCCTGCCTGATGTGACGAACCACAAGGACAGGCTCTTGTATCCGATGAAACGCGACCCGAAGGACCGTGGCAAGGACAAGTGGGAGCGCATCAGCTGGGACGAGGCCATCGACCTGGTTTCGGGCAAGCTCATCGAGATTCGCGAGAAGTACGGTGCGGAAAGCGTCGTGTTCGGCCAGGGCACCGGTCGCGACATCGCCTCGTGGATCACGCGCCTTGCCTGGTCGTACGGCTCGCCCAACTACACCTGCTTCGCGCTGTCCGGACTTGCCTGCTACCTGCCCCGCATCGCCGGTATGGCTGCCACTTGCGGCGGGTACACGATCGCTGACTGCTCGCAGCAGTTCACCGATCGCTACGATAACCCCAACTGGCGCCATCCCGAGCTCATGGTCATTTGGGGCAACTATCCGCTCAAGGCGAACTCCGACGGCTTCTACGGTCACTGGATGATCGATCTCATGAAGCGGGGCATGAAGATCATGATGATCGATCCGCGCGTCACCTGGCTTTCGCTCAAGGCCGAGGAGCACCTGCGCCTGCGTCCCGGTACCGATGCCGCCCTGGCGCTCGCGATGATGAACGTCATCATCAACGAGGAGCTCTACGACAAGGAATTCGTCGAGAAGTGGACCTACGGCTTTGACGAGCTGCGCGAACGCGTGCAGGATTACCCGCCGTCGAAGATGGCTGAGGTCACCTGGGTTCCCGAGGAGCAGATCGTCCGCGCGGCACGCCTGCTCGCGAAGTCGAAGCCTGCCGCCATGCAATGGGGTCTTGCCGTCGACATGGTCAAGGAGGCCCTTCCGGCCGGTCAGGCCATCGTCGGCCTGTTCCAGATCACCGGCAACGTCGACATCCCCGGCAGCAACATCTTCCCGGTCGAGATGATTGCGTACTCTGGCGGTTGGGGTTCCGAGCTCATCAGCCCCGAGCAGAAAGCAAAGCGCATCGGCCTTGCCGAGTATCCGCTCTTGAACCTCGGCTTTCAGGCAGCTCAGGCAGACGAAGTGCTCAAGACGATGGAGACGGGTAGCCCCTACAAGATTCACAGCGTCTGGCTGCAGACGAACAACGCAATCGCCTGCATGGGCGCTGACCCTAGGCGCGTTCTCAAGGCGCTGCTGAAGATGGACTTCAACGTCGTCGTCGACCTGTTCATGACGCCGACCGCCATGGCGGTTGCCGACGTAGTACTGCCTGCGTGCACATATCCCGAGAAGGACGGCCTGCGTTTGGGCGACGGTCTACAACGTGGTGAGGTCATCAACAAGGTCACGCAGATCGGCGAGGCCAAGTCCGACGCCGAGATCAACCTGCTCATCGGCAAACGTCTCAACCCGGATGCATGGCCGTGGGAGACCATCGACGAGATGCTGTCGTACATGATCTCCTCGACGGGCCTCTCGTTCTCCGAGCTGCGCGAGCAGGCGCCGCTGTATTTGCCCTTCGAGTACAAGCGCTACGAGAAGGGTCTGCTGCGTGCCGATGGCAAGCCCGGCTTCAACACGACGACGGGGCTCATCGAGCTGTGGTCGCTGTTCTACGAGACCTGCGGGTTGGATCCCATGCCGTATTTCGACGAGCCCAACCCCGGTCCGGGCGCGACGCCTGAGCTCATGGAGGAGTATCCCTTCGTGCTCACGACCGGTGCACGCCGCTGGTCCTCGTTCCACAGCGAGCACCGCCAGGTCGATCGTCTGCGTCGCATGGATCCGTGGCCTTATATCGAGATCCATCCCGAGGCCGCCGAGAAGCTCGGCGTCACCGAAGGCGAGTGGGTCTGGGTCGAAAACATGCTCGGCCGCGCCAAGCGCACCGTCAAGATCACCCCGATCGTCGATCCGCGCGTCGTTTCGTGCGATCACGGCTGGTGGCTGCCCGAGGCAGAGCCGGAGAAGCTCTACGATGTCTTCGACGTGAACATCAACCAGCTCATCCCCATGTTGTGCGGAAAGTCGGGCTTCGGCGCCAATTACAAGACGACCATCTGCAAGATCTACAAAATCGAGGAAGGGGAATAGGCCATGGCGAAAGGCATTCTCATTGACACCGAATGGTGCTCCGGTTGCCACACCTGCGAGATGGCATGCCAAATGCACAACCATCTTCCCGTCGGCCAGACGGGAGTCATTGTGCAGGAGATTGGCCCGTGGCAGATTGACGAGAACAACTGGCAGCTCTCCTACCTTCCTGCGTTCACGAGGCAGTGCGATGGGTGCGTGGTGCGTGTGGGCGAGAGAAAGCTCCCGACCTGCGTGCAGCATTGTCAGGCGCAGTGTCTGATGTACGGAGACGTCGAGGAACTCGCCGGCCAGATGGGCGCCGGAAGCAAGAAGGTACTCTGCGTCATCTAGTGTCTCGCAGCATCGCTTCGCACGATGTGCGAAAGCTTGCTATGTTCTGGCCATGCGATGGCGGGAGGTGCCTACGCGGTGCCTCCCGCCGCTTCCCCTCACTGCCATGCTGGCTACGAGGGACATGTCCATGATTTTCGAGGAGTCATCCATGTGCGGATATGCATGCGTCAACTGCGGAAGATGCAGGGGAGAGGCCCCGGCATTTGCCATGGATATGGAGCGTGTGCCCGGATACTGCGAGCGCTGTGAGGCTATCAATGGGCCGACGGCGCAGGTGTGTGGCATGTGCGGAGCGCCGCTCGCGAGTGCCGAGCGCGCAGCGCAGCTACGTGCCACGTACCTGTCGCATTCCGATGCATCGCAGCCCGGAGCGGCTTAGATGGACTTGCGGGAGTACACGACGCTGATCGAGGGAGCCGAAGAGGACTTTCGGCGCTCCGCTGCCCAGTACGGCTTGCCCTTCGAGAAAGGCGAGTCCTCTCCGCGCTCAGCTCGCCAGGTAATGGCGCACGCGTGTGGATGCGAATGCGAGAACGGCGGCTCCTCCATATGGCGCGGCTGGATATCGCCGGCGTGTATCGCATGTCGCACGGGCGAGCGTACCGGCTCGCTCTTCGTGGACTTGCGCTGCACCAAGCATTGCTACTTCTGTTTCAATGTCAATCAGCCCCATTACGAACGTTTCTTGCAATATGAGCGAGACATCGCGCTCGAGCTCAGGCAGGCCCATGCTGCTGGCGCCGCATACGACTTTTTGGCGGTGACGGGTGGCGAGCCGCTGCTCCACGTGGATAGCGTCGTGGCGTTTCTGGAGGAGGCGCGCAGCCTGTATCCGCAGGTCCACACGCGCATCTACACGAATGGTGATCATGCCGATGAGGATGCGCTCGTGCGACTTGCCGCGGCGGGGCTCTCCGAGGTCCGCTTCAGCGTGAAGCCACCCGATGACGATGACGCGCAGGAGCGCGCGCTGGCGGCGATTGGTCGTGCCGTCTCGTTCGTGGACGATGTCGTGGTCGAGATGCCGGTCATCCCCGGCACCGTGGAGTGGATGATAGGACTACTACGCGAGTTCGACGCGCTTGGAGTGCGCGGCGTCAACCTGCTTGAGTTCTGCTTTCCCCTGTATAACGCCGAACAGTTTGTCCAGCGTGGCTTTCGACTGCGCAGACATCCGTGGAATTACCTCTACGATTACTGGTATTCGGGCGGCTTGCCGGTAGCCGAAAGCGAACGTGACGCGCTGTGTCTCATGCAGCGTGCGGCAGACGAGGGGCTTTCGTTCGGGCTGCATTACTGCAGTGCCGACAATCGCAATTCGGCGCAGGTAAACCGGCAAAACGACGCGTTCTTCGTGCAGGGGTTCGATAAGGTCTATCCTTGGATCGACCGCGACGATGACGATGGCTTTCTGCGCTGCCTCAAGGTGTTTGGCGAAGACGTGCCCAAGGTGCGTGCCTGGGCCGAGGCATGCGACGTTGCCTGCTATGCCAATGACGCCGTGCCAAGTCTATCGCTTCCGCGCTCTGTCTTGGATGTATTGCGCGCGGCGTATCCGGGCGTACAGGTAGGAAAGAGCACGAACATACTCGAGGAACTTCCCAACGGCGACTACTGCATGCGGGAGATTGGCGTTCGGGAGCTGTACAGAAGCTAGAAATCACCCTCGGGTGTTACCCATTATATTACCCGTTTACATACGTCGGATAAGGCGTTTTCGCCCTAAAGCGTCGCCTGTAGTCTTTCGATGAAGTGAATCCCAGGCGATAGACGCGAGGGGAAGAAGAGAAGGGAGAGCATGCTATGTCAGATACACCATCTATGGCCGGCGTGCCCAACAACACGGTAGATGACAATGGCATTCGATGGCGTCGTACTCGTTGCCACTTCTGCCACATGAACTGCAGCATCTATGCCGGTGTCGACACGAAGACCGGCAGGCTCGTGGAGCTCAGGGGCGATGACGCGGAGGGCTCCGTGCTCTGCAACCGCCTGGGCGAGAAGGGCGAGCGCGCAATCAAGTTCCATTATCACCCCAAGCGCATCAATCATCCGCTCAAGCGTGTTGGTGAGCGTGGCGAGGACAAGTGGGAGCAGATCTCCTACGATCAGGCCATCAAGGAAATCGCCGAGAAGCTTCAGGCGCTCATTGACGAGTATGGCCCCGAGACGCTTGTCGCCTCCGAGGGCACCTATCGTTCGGATCATCTGTGGGCGCGCAGTCGCTTCACCAACCTCTTGGGCAATCCCGGCAACGTCATCGATCCGGGTACCATCTGCTGGTGCTGGAACTACACGCTCAACATGGCCATGGTCGGATGGCCCGTCGAGTCCATGATGCCGGCATCCCCGCAGCAGTCGCACACGATTGTCAACTGGGGCAAGCGCTGCCAGGAGTCCTATGCACCCCAGGCGCCCCTCTGGCGCGTCATTTCGGGACGCACGACGGTCAACGAGCCCGATCCCGCGCAGCTCATCGTCGTGGATCCCGTCTGCATCACCGAGTCCGGGCAGGCCGACGAGTGGCTGCAGCCCTATCCCAACACCGATTGCCTAGTGTGCCTTGCCTGGGTGCACTACGTCATTCGCGAGAAGCTCTATGACGAGGACTTCCTGAAGTACTGGTCCAACGCTGTGTTCCTCTTCCGCACCGATACGAACAAGCTGCTGCGTGCGAGCGATGTCGAGGAGGGCGGCAAGCACGAGGACTTCGTCGTGTGGGACGGCGAGACGGGCGCACCCCTGTGCTGGTGCTCCGACGAGAATCGCTACTACACTCCCACCGAGGACACCGTCGTGGACGCTCAGCTCTACGGAACCTACACCGTCACGCTCAAGGACGGTTCCACGGTCGAGTGCAAGACCGTCTTCGACGCCATTGCCGATCGCATGCAGGAGTACACGCCCGAGCGTGCCTCCAAGGTTTCCGGCGTGCCCGTCCGCAAGATCGAGGCGGCTGCCCATCTCTACGCTACCAATGGTCCGGCTTGCATCATCTGGGGTCTCGGTGGCGGCGACCAGCATGGCAACAACGCTTCGAGTTTCGGAATCGCCAAGACCATCCTGCGCATCCTGTGCGGCAACATCGACAACCCCGGCGGCGAGTTCGTCGGCATGCCCTGCGATCCCAACGCCGTGGGTAAGGAGAAGACCTATCCGGTGCGTAATGCCGAGTTCGAACTCTCCGAGCTACAGGATCCCGCGAACCAGGACAAGTTCATCGGTAACGACCGCTTCCGCGTCATGTCGTGGAAGGGCTTCAAGATGATCGACAAGAACTATCGCAAGATGTTCGGCGTGCCGCGTCCGATGCTGCACCAGATGCTCTGCTCGCCGTCGCTTGTCATGGATGCCATGATCGATGGAGATCCGTATCCCATCAAG
>CABURF010000068.1 GCA_902493755.1 uncultured Coriobacteriia bacterium | reverse complement strand
GCTGGCGGCATAGGAAGGGGCGGCGGGCAATTTACACACTATTTTGGACTTGACCGCCTCTACGTGCCCTAATCGCAAATCTCTGTCGCCACGCACCCCCAAATGTGCCCCAGCGGTCAATTCTCGTCGCGTTCCTGCAACCGCATGCCCTGGACCTCAGCTTGCGCCACGGCACGCGACACAACCGTACGCCGGCTTTCTACCTCACGCCTGCAATCACCACGTAGTGCGTGTTCTTGCCGAACACGAGCTCGTCGCCGGGTTTGAGCGCCACGGGCACGCTCTCCCACCCCTCGCACTCGTCGGCTGGCGGCTCCACAATGACCTCGGAGCGGTCCACGCCGCTGATGAGCACGGTTCCGTTCTTCGACCCCATGCCCTCGATGTACCACTCGCCCGCGTCGTCGTGCCAGATGCGCGCATGGTGTCCCGAGACGTCGCTCTCGACATCGGTAATGTCGCCCGGTCCCGTCGCAAAGGCACCCACCTCAAATTGCTCTGCGAGTTCGGCATCCAGCCAATGCGGCGACCCCATCACGTAGCTTTCCACCACGCGCAAAAGCCCCAGGGTCGTCATCTGCCCATCGATGCGCTCTCGAAGCCCCTCGATGTCGGCATCCTCGGAGTTTGGTGTGACGAGCGGAGTTGCCATCGATGCACCGTGGATTTCGCTGGTGAAGTCGAGCGCGTATGCCGTCGCTTCGGCCACGTTGGCGCTCAGCGCCACAGCAACAAAGAGCACCATGGCAATCTCCATGCGCTCCTCGGCCCTGAACCCGCCTTCCTTGTCCAGGCGCGCGAGCATGTTGAGATACGGCGTGGCATCTTGGCCGGCGTTTTGCAGGGCGGCGACCATTTCCTGGCCCGGTGTTCCCGCGACCATCTCCATGATCTCGCGATTTCCCAGGGTGTTCCCCGTGCGCTTCTTGAGGCGTGCGATGATGCGCATGGCGCACTTCTCGTAGCTTACAAAGTACTCGCTTCTCACGGCTTCGGCTGGCGCATGCACGAGGTAACGCGAAACCCAGGTCCGGTCATTCACCCTACTTGCGGGACTCACGCCTCCTACCAGCGGTTTTTCCGAAAGGATGAGAGTGGCTAGCTCCTTGTAGCTGATGCCCCCATACCTTTTCAGGATGGAGAACATGGCTCCCAGCGGGGTCGATGAGGTCTTCGCCATGGATTATCCCTTCGCCTGTCTTGCTATGCCGCCGTGCTGGTGCGCGGACTTTCCGCCGGTATCGTACGCATTTTGCCGATGATGATGCCAAAGGAAAGCACACTCCACGACAGCGTTGCCGATACGGCCAACGCGCCTAGCAGCAACCAGAAAACCGCCGGTGTGGCAAATGATGTGCTCAACACAAAGGCAAGTGCGAGCAGCGTGCCAATACCCACGGCGCCACCTGTCCATGCAAGCGACGAAGGCCTGCCACGCGACGCAACGCGCGCGATGCATCCGGCAAGCACGGGAAGCCATAGCAATGCCGCGGTTGCCCAGCCGTTGAGGGCGCCAATCCAGTGAATCGGTCCGAACGAGACGATTACCCTGCTCGAATCGACAAGACCTGCCGTCACAAAACTTACTGCGACAAGCAAAATCGCCGCACCTGCGCTCACGCCGATGCTCCAGCGTCGCGACTTCTTCGCGCTGGCTGCACGCGCGCGGCGTTCAAAGGCGCTGTCGGTGCATGAGCTCAGCGGCTGCTCCTCAAGGGCGTTCTTGATGTTGCGTCCGTACGAGTCGACAAAGTGCGCAAGGGATTCCTGCACCTCGGTTGCCAGGGGGCGATACTCCTGGACGGGGTCGAGGCAGGCGAAGATTATGTCGTTGAGCTGGTCATCGACCGTGATGAGCGCAGAGGCGATCTTTTTGTCCGAAGGCCGAGTGCTGCTTTTCCTCGTTGCCTCATGCACGAGCGCCGCCGTCTGTGGCTCATGTTCGAGTGTTGCGTCAATCGACGTTGAGGTTGCGTGCGCACCCTGTAGGCCGCGCGGCAGCTGTTCTGTCTTGGCCAGGTAGTACGAGCGCTCCGTCTCTTCGTCCTTGCCCAGGTCAAAGGGCGTGTGCCCGCTCAGCAACAGGTAGAGCACGCTTGCTGCGGCATAGACATCCACCGCCGGGTTCTTGCGCATGGTCGAGACGTTGGCGACGTCTTCCGTCAGCATTTCCGGAGGGGCAAAGTCCGGCGTCGCGCCGCGCGGGGTCCCGTAGCGCTGCGTGAGCGATGAGGAGCGTGCGGGAAGCACCGCCGAGCCAAAATCCACGAGCTTGAGGTCAAAGTGCCCCTCTTCTGCTTGCTCTTCGAGCGTGTGCACTGACGTGTCGATCATGATGTTCGAAGTCGAGATATCGCGATGGACTATGCCATCTTCGATAATCTCCATGCGCGCGAGCAGGGAAAACAAGTCGCGTCCCAGTTGCGCCACGGTCAGAGGAGAAAGTCTGCCTGAATCGTCGATGGAGAGATGGCGGATTGCCGTGGCAAGCGTTTCGCCCTCGACCCACTCCATGATGATGGCGTCCTTGCCGTTCAGGCGGCCCGTTCCGTACAGGCGCGGGAAGCCACGCACCCCCGAGAGTGTGCGCAGGGTCTCGTATTCGCGCCTGAACGCTTCGGTGGCGATGTCGCGGGTGGGAGAGGATGCCGCATTGTCGGATGGCGCAGGCGTTGCTGCTTGCGCGGTCTCGGTGTTCGTGGTCTTCACGGCGAGCGGCCTGCCCCAGGTGTCTTCACCGTAGAGGACCTGCCCCAAGCCACCCTCCCTGCAACGACTCTCATCGATGAAGATCGTTGAGAAGCGACGCAGGTAGGCCTCCTGTTCGTCTTCCTGCAAGGTGGTGGGTGCGGAGAAGCCCTCGATGCGAACGAGACGCAGGCCGGTTGCGGCGCGCTCGTTGTTTGTGTCGGGATGTGGTTGATACTGCATGGTGGTCAAATGGTTTCTACGTGGGGTTATAGCTAAAACTGGCAGAGAATTTGGCGGGCGCTTTCAAGTTCCTTGAGCGTGTATACGGTCTGGCCCTCCAGGCGCAGTTCGATGATGTGCCCCTCGGCTATGCCCGTAAAGCATCCGGAGTGAGTGCCGGGGTCTGGACAGGCGCGTGCCGCATCGAGGAAGTCGATGAGGATGTGCGACGCGCTGCTAATCATCGACCAGGCGTTGTTGATGGTGTTGTACTGATTTTCGTACGCGGGGTACTTACGCGCTTCCCCGCTGCATTTGCTCTCGTACGCCGCTGCCTCGGAGATGCATTCGCGGGCGATTTCATAGGCCCACGGCATGTCGTTCCACAGGTTCACATCGCACTGTATATCAGGTCCGTAGGTCCAGAATATGGGCGATCCGCTGACGGCGTTGGAGAGCATGGCGTAATGGTCTTGGGCGTTGTAGAAGTCGTTGGTAAGCTCGCTTGCTGCTGCCTGGAGTTCGCTTTCGCTCGGGCCTGAATCGACAGCAGGGTCTTCGGGCTGTGCTCCCTGGTCCCCCTGGTCTCCCGGAGTCACCTGGTTTCCCGGGGCGCTTGCGCCTCCTTGGGGGCCCTGGGTCACGGCCTGGCCTTCCTCGTTCACGGCTGCAGTCGCCGTTGCGATGACTCCTCCAAGCGAGCTCGCACCGATGGGAGCGATGTTGCCCGGAGAAAACGAAAACGCCCCGCCGTCCGCACCATCGGCTGCGGCATCTCCAGCAGGCTGCGCGCCTCCCGCCGGGGATTCGCCGTTCGTGGTGCCAAAGAGCGCACCGCGAAACAATCCGCCTGGCTGCGCGTCGAATGCCGGTGGTATCGCAAAGGCGAACAGCGTGACGGAGCAGGCCACGAGAAACGTCGAGGCGGATACGAGAGTCCTGTGTGCTTTGGGGAGATGGCGAAGGAGGGCGTCAATTCCCGAAGAACGCTTTGAGGCCACGGCACCTCCCTCGGTGTTCGAACAATGATGTCACAGCGAACGAGAAGCCTGTTCCATTCATCATGAAATGTTGCGCAAGTATTATATTTCGCCGGAGCTGGTTTTTGTTGTGCAACAAGATGCTGCTCGGTCATATGGCGAACTGGGACAAATGGACAGGTCATTTGTCCCATTCCGCAAAAAAATCCAGAATTATGCATTGACAAAAAGTTAGCGAAGTCTAATATGCAGTTAACACGAGCTAACTACGGAGGTCATCATGACGTTATCTGATATCAAGCCAGGTGCAACCTGCACGGTCGTACGCTTGCGTGACCATGGTGCCACGCGCCGCCGCATCATGGATATGGGCATTACCAAAGGTGTCCAGATCAGGGTCGACAAGGTTGCCCCGCTCGGTGATCCCGTCGATCTAACCGTGCGCGGTTATCACCTATCGCTGCGCAAGGAGGACCTCAACAAGATTGAGGTCGAGACGGCATAACCACACGGCACGACGATGGGCTGGCTACCCCCTAAGGCCAGCCCATCTTTTTGCACTACTGTTAGCTAGCGCTAACAAATGAGACAGCGTGCCTGGCACCGTGTATCAAAACGAAGTCAAAACAGAAGAAATGCCGATGATTTGAGACACGGTGCCAGGCAAGGAGAGGAAGAAAGGCACGGCATGGAAACAACCATTGCGTTGGTGGGCAACCCCAACTCAGGCAAGACGACGCTGTTCAACCAGCTCACTGGCAATCACCAATACGTGGGCAACTGGCCTGGCGTGACGGTGGAGCGCAAGACCGGCCACCTCAAGAACGACAGGAACGTTCAGTTCGTCGATTTGCCGGGAATCTACTCGTTGTCCCCGTATTCGAGCGAGGAGGTCATCTCCCGCAACTACTTGATCGACGGTCATCCCGACGTCATCGTCAACATCGTCGATGCCTCGAACCTCGAGCGCAACCTCTACCTGACCACCCAGCTCATGGAGTTTGACGTTCCCATCGTGGTTGCGCTCAACCAAATGGATATCGTCAAGAAGCGCGGCTATACCATCAAATCCAAAGAACTCTCCAAGCAACTCCAAGTACCGGTTGTCGAAATATCGGCACTCAAGGGCGACGGCCTCGAGGATCTGGTCGCCACCACCATGAAGGCGGCTCGCGAGGGCATCGTCCCGCAACCGGTCCGCTTCACCCCCGAGCTCGAAGCCGCGCTCGCCAAGATCGAGGACAAGCTCCCCAGCGTCATCCCCGACAACATGCGTCGCTACTATGCCATCAAGCTCTTTGAGCGCGACAAGGAGGCTATCGAGGAGCTCGGTGCCAAGGTCAACTGCGACGAGGTCATCTTCGAGGCCGAGAGCCTCTTCAACGACTCGTCGGATGCCATCATCACCAACGAGCGCTATCGCTATATCGAGAGCTTCATCAAGCATGTCCACAAGCGTGCTATCACGGGCGCGACCATCTCCGAGAAGGTCGATAGCGTACTCACCAACCGCATTCTCGCGCTGCCCATCTTCGTCGTGGTCATCACGCTCATCTACTACATCTCCATCAGCACCGTTGGCACCTATGCGACCGACTGGGCTAACGACGGCGTCTTTGGCGACGGCTGGTACCTTGACCCAGTGGCCATCGTATCTACCGAGGGTACGGCCCAGTCTGCCCTTGATGCCGCGACCGAACCCTACGACGAGGCGCAGACCGCCGTCAGCGAGTACCTGACGCAGGCCGGCGAGGTGGGCGTCAACACCGACGAGATAGCGGTGTTCATCGGCGAGGAAGCCGATGAGGAAGCCGACCTCAAGCCCCCCGAGTTCCAGGCGGCACTCGCCGCGTTCGAGCAAGACGTCGCCAGCTCCGGCTTCGTGGCCGAGTACACCACCGTCGACGAGGAATCCGCCATGGAGACCGATTACTTTGTCTACTACGGCGAGGCGGGCGAGACGCAGGCTCAGGCCCTTGCCGATGCTCGTAACGAGCAAATCGCCGCCGAGGGTCGCGAAGGATCGGCCGAGGCTGTCGTCTACAGTTTCGATGGCGAGGCCACCGATGAGGAAACCGGCGAGGTCATCACCCAGGGTGTCGGCGTGCCCGCGCCCGAGGATCCGAGCGCCTACGGCATCTGGATTCCCGGCATCCCCGTGCTCATCGGCACCGCGCTCGAGGCCGTCGGTTGCGTCGGCTGGCTCTACGACCTCATCATGGACGGCATCGTCGCCGGTGTCGGCGCCGTGCTCGGCTTCGTGCCGCAGATCATGATTCTGTTCTTCCTGCTGGCTATTCTCGAGGCCTGCGGCTACATGGCCCGCGTCACCTTCATCCTCGACCGCCTCTTCCGCCGCTTCGGCCTGTCGGGCAAGACCTTCGTGCCCATGATCGTCGGCACCGGCTGCGGCGTGCCGGGCATCATGGCCTCGCGCACCATCGAGTCCGAGAGTGCCCGTCGCCTCA
>CABURF010000067.1 GCA_902493755.1 uncultured Coriobacteriia bacterium | reverse complement strand
TGCGGACAGACGGCGCTTGTGCGTGATGCCTGCAGCGGGATTGGTCTGGTCGAAGAACTGCGAGAGCTGCGAGGAGCCGAAGAACTCCTTGATGGCTGCAACGATCGGGCGAATGTTGATGAGCGACTGCGGCGAGATGTCCTCGGGGTCAAAGGTGGACATGCGCTCGCGCACGACGCGCTCCATGCGGCTGATGCCGATGCGGAACTGGTTCTTGATGAGCTCGCCAACCGTGCGAATACGACGGTTGCCGAAGTGGTCGATGTCGTCGACCTGATAGCCAGGCTTACCCTGAGCGAGGTTGATGATGTAACGCATCGCGGTCACGATATCCTCGACCGTGAGCGTGGAGGAATCGCTCTCGATGCCGAGTTTCTTGTCGATCTTGTAGCGACCGACCTTGGCGAGGTCATAGCGCTGCGGGTTGAAGAACAGGCCCTCGAGCAGGCTACGCGCGGAGTCGACCGTGGGCGGCTCGCCCGGACGCAGACGACGATAGAGCTCGATGAGTGCTTCCTCGCGCGTGGACGAAGGGTCCTTTTCAAGCGTGCGTTCGACCATCTCGCTGTCACCGAGCACTTCGATGATCTCGTCGCGGGTCTCGGCAATGCCGAGCGCGCGAAGAAGAAGCGTCGCGGGCTGCTTGCGCTTGCGGTCGATGCGAATGGAAAGCACGTCGCGTTTGTCGGTCTCGAATTCGAGCCATGCACCGCGCGTAGGGATGACCTTCGCATTGTATATAGTGCGATCGCTCGTCTTGTCGCGCTCGGCGGAGAAGTACACGCCCGGCGAGCGAACGAGCTGGGAGACGACAACGCGCTCGGTGCCGTTGATAATGAAAGTGCCACGATTCGTCATAAGCGGGAAATCGCCCATGAAAACGTTGGACTCCTGCATCTCGCCGGTTTCCTTGTTGATGAAGCGGATGTCAACGAACAGCGGAGCCTGATACGAAATGTCGCGCTTCTTGCACTCCTCGACGGAATGCTTGGGGTCGCCAAACTCGTGAGCACCAAACTCGACGCAGAGGGTCTTCGCGCTGTTCTCGATGGGAGACATGCTCGCGAAGGTCTCGTCGAGGCCCTCGGTCATCAGAGTCGACCTGAATAGAGATCAGGTTGGGGATGTCCATGACCTCCGGAAGCTTCGCGAAGCTGAGGCGATCGCGATACACGTTGGCCTGGGACGTTACAGTAGTCGGCACTATATCCTCCTTATAGTTGTCCGATGTAGCTATGAAACGTGGATACACGAGCGAGAGGATATGCGCGCGCGTATATAGGGGTCAAGAAGTTTTTGGATGAGCGGTCGTTTCAATGCAAATGTAATCGCAAACGTGCTATATTTATCGGCAAGCGGTATATTTCGGGTGATTTATTATCTCAAAACAAGTTTATTTGGATGCTTTCAAACCTTGGAAGCGCATTTCACCCTCTTTGACAATACAAAATGCGGGAAAAGAGCGCCTCGGGATGCGGTCCTGTAGCTTTGCGCACAACTATGGGGCACATTCCTTGGCAGACATGTGCTAATCCGCCCAATACTGTGATGTCATGGTCGAGCTTACGACCATAGGAGCGCGTTTCGCGACAGACGCTACACCGTCACACTCTGCACAGAGCCGACCCTGCCGCCCTCGAGCTCAACGAGCGCAATGCGGCGCCCGGAGCCACAGCGTGGACGGAACGCGCTGCCAGGATTGATGATGCGGCAGCCATCCCGCACCTCATCACGCGGTACGTGCGTGTGGCCGTGAATCACCAGGTCATACTCCCCGCTCGCGGCTGCGCGCTCGGCATCCTTGGGATAATGCGATATGAACATCCTCACGCCGTCAATGACCTGCGTCGCGCTTTCGTTCACTCCGGGACCATAGTCGACGTTATGGTCGTTGTTGCCCAGCACGGCGATGGTGGGCGCGGTTGCCTCGAGCTCCATCAGGACATCCAAGGAACCTATATCGCCTGCATGGATGATGAAATCAACTCCGGCGAGCGCATCGAGCGCCTCGTCGTTGATGCGTCCGTGCGTATCCGAAATAATGCCGATGATGGACATTAGCCCTTCTGCTCCTGCTTCAGGCGCTCCTCAATTGCGGCATTGATGGCCTTGATCGTCTTGATGCGTGCATACTTTTTGTCATCGGATTCGATGATGTTCCAGGGGGCGAAATACGTCGAGGTCATGCGTAGCATGTCGTTGATGGCCACGCAGTATTGCGGATACTTCTCGCGGTTGCGCCAATCCTCGTCGGTGAGCTTCCAGGCCTTGTCCGGGTCGTTCTTGCGTGCCTCGAAGCGCGCGAGCTGCTCGTCCTGGCTCACGTCGACCCAGAACTTCATGAGCAGCGTACCTGTGCGGAACATCTCCCACTCGAAGTCATTGATCTCCTCGAAGGCGCGGCGCCAATCGGAATCGGTGCAGAAGCCCTCCACGCGCTCGACCATGACACGGCCATACCAGGAGCGATCGTAAATCGCGGTATGCCCGCTCTTGGGTAGGCTAATCCAATAGCGCCACAGGAAGGGATGCTCCTTTTCGGGCTTGGTGGGCGCACCGGAGGGAACGACGCGATAATCGCGGGCGTCGAGGGCAGAGGCGATACGCTTAATGGCACCGCCTTTGCCAGCCGCATCCCAGCCCTCGAACACGAGCATCATCGGGATTTGTCTGCGGTACATCTCAAGCTGCAAGGTGGCCAGACGTTCCTGTTCCCTCTTAAGCTCGCTACGATACTCCTCAGGATCAATCGTGAGATCGTGACGAATCTCCTCGACCGACTGCACCTTCACGAGGTCATGGCGCGTGCGCGGAAGCGGAAAGTCATCGGGAATGATGACGGGGTTCTCCTTGATCTTGATATGGCGTGCAAGCCCCTCTTCGATCTCTGCAACAAGTGCCTCGAGGAACTCGATACGGCGCATACGGCGGTTTTCGGCAGCGATGATGTGCCAGGGGGCGTCGGCACTATCGGTGAGCTCAAGAAGCTTGTCGATGATAGGCAGCGTCTTGTCGTAGTTCTTGTTCTGGTAGAGGTCCTCTTCGTTGACGCGCCATGCAGTCGTCTTGTCCGCTTCAAGGGCTTCGAGGCGTTTTGCCTGCTCCTTTTTGCTGATATGGAAGAACAGCTTGATGATGAGGTAGCCATCGGCAACGAGCTGTCCCTCGAAGATCTGAGCAGACTCGGCGAAGAGGCCTGTCTCACCATTACGCGACTTCACGATGTAATCGACATGATCGCGAATCTTGGGCTGTGGAAGATGCGCGGCACCCTTGTCGCTATGAATCATGCCGGAGAGATTTTTGATGATCTCGGAGTACCAGCTCTTGTCGAAGAACGTCATGGTGCCGTACTGACCGACACGCTCCCAGAAGCGCTTCATGAGCGGGTAGCGACACTCTTCTTCCGTGGGATCGTTCATCGAATACACGGTGAAGGCACGAGCATCGAGATCCTTCACCAGCTTGGAGATGCTTGTGCCTTTGCCCGATGCGCTCCAGCCGTCCACGCAGACGACAACGGGAAGCTTCTCGCGGATGCACTGCTGCTGCAGGCGCACAAGCTCCTCGGTGAGCTCGTTTTTGCGCTGCTCGTACTCTTCCTTGTCGATGCGTTTCTTGAGATCGGCCTTCTCGAGCATGTTCGCTCCCCCTCCACTTGGGCATAGCTTTATATAGATTACCCCCGCCACGGTGTCGCTACAAGAAAAAACCCGGACTCCGTAATGGAATCCGGGTTTTCGAGCAGGTAGTTCGCGCACCCAAAGACAAGTAGTTCAGAGTGCGTGAGATTGGCCTGAAGCGGAGGGCGTAGCGTACTAAGTACGTGAGCCCTCCGGTAAAGGCCAAGATTGCGTGCTCTTGGACTACTTGAGGGTGACGACGGCGCCAGCAGCCTCAAACTTCTCCTTCATCTCCTCGGCCTCGTCCTTCTTCACGCCCTCCTTGATGGTGGCAGGAGCGCTCTCGACGAGAGCCTTGGCCTCCTTGAGGCCCTGATCGGTGACCTCGCGGACAACCTTGATGACAGCGATCTTGTTGTCACCGAAGGACTCGAGCACGACGTCGAAGTCGCTCTTCTCCTCGGCGGCACCAGCATCGCCACCGGCAGCAGCGCCACCAACGGCGGCAACGGCAACAGGAGCGGCAGCGGAGACGCCAAAGGTCTCCTCCAGGTCATGGACAAGCTCAGAGAGCTCGAGAGCGGTCAGGCCCTTGATACCTTCGAGAATTTCTTCCTTAGTCATAACTAAAACCTTTCAGTTGCGGCGGCATTCACGCCACCTTGCATATACATAACAATCGTGGTGCTATGCAGCCTTCTGGTCTGCGATAGCCTGAACCGTGCGGGCCAAACCTTCTGCCGGCGCCGCGCAGACACGGGCGAGACCCGTGACCGGTGCGAGCATGGTGGACAGAAGCATGGCAACGAGCTGCTCCTTGCTGGGCAGATCGGCGACCTTGAGCGCCTCCTCGACGGAATAGACCTTACCGTCGACGATGCCACCCTTGATCTCCAGAGCCTCGTGATCCTTGGCGAAGTCCTTGAGGGCCTTGGCCGGAGCGGCCACGTCGCCATCGCAGAACACGAAGGCCGTGGGACCAGCCAGAATCTCGGGGATTTCGGGAAAATCGAGGTTCTTGAGCGCGATAGCTGCGAGGTTGTTCTTGTAGACATGCATCTGTCCGGCACCCTCGCGAATGTTGCGGCGAAGCTCCTGGGACTCCTTGACGGTAAGACCACGAGCATCGACGAACCAGCAGCCCTCGCTATTCTTGAAAAGCTCGGTAAGCTCCTCAACTTGCTCGACTTTTTGCTGTGTAGGCATGCGCACCTCCCTTCATGCAAATCGACCCCCGCTGCGTGACAGCGGAGGCCGACGAGAGTGCATGCCTAAAGCATCATCCATGTTCGACCACCTCGGCGGGCGGAAGGCTTACCTTCCCTTAAGTCCCAGATGGGACACCGGCTGTCTTTGGTAGCGGGTAAAACTACAAATGCGAGATGGAATGATAGAGCAATGGGCGGGCGGGCGCAATACCATCTTGTTGCTACTTAAGCCCGATTTGGGCCTTGCTAACAACTCTGGCGTTTTGAATGGTAGCGTTCGCATTTGAGCCAGGTCCACCATTGCCTTCCCACGTATGCATGATGGTTTTGATTGAGTTACTGCCGACATCAATAGCTATGAGTTTCTAATATATAATGCAATAGAAACTAAGGAGGCGACATGCCGACGATTTCCTTATATGTAAGAGACGATGTTCTCAGTCAGCTCGATAAGGCAGTTGAAGAACAAGCGGCGCTCGATAAGGCACGCGGCCTGTCAGGAAGAGCCGTCACCACACGCTCGAGTTTCATCGAAAGCCTAATATGCGAATCGCTGGCCAATCAGAAAGCGCTCGCCGTTTCGGATATCGAATACTACGTTGTCTCACTAGCCGAAGAATACGGAGCAGAGAAGGTCTCACTCATCGGATCGTTCGCCCGTGGCGAGGAAAGACCGGACAGCGACGTCGACATTCTGCTCGAAAAAGGCAAAATCAAGGGTATGCAGGTTCTCGAGTTTCAAGACAGGCTCGAACAACAACTTAATAGAAGAGTCGATGTCGTCACAACAGCAGGCGCCAGCCCACGCTTTCTCGAGCGCGTGAAGAAAGATGAGGTCGTCTTGTATGAAGCAAGCTGAACGCGACAACGAACAGCTTGGCATCATCGTGAAGTACTGCGAACGTATCGAGACTGCTAGGCAGCACTTTGGGAATGACTTCGAGCTTTTCTCAGCATCCACGCCTTATCAGGACAGCTGCTCATTATGCCTCATCCAGATTGGCGAGGCGGTCGGGCGCCTCTCAGACGAATATCGCGAGAACCATCCCCAGATTGACTGGCGCGCAATCTATGGCATGCGCTGTCACCTCGTGCACGGTTACGATAGCTTCGACCCTGAAATCGCTTGGGATGCCATCGAAACTCACGTGCCGCCACTGCGCATCTTTTGCGAAGAGCGCTTTCGAAAATAGGGGTCGTGCTCTGGGCACGAGGGACACTGCCCAAAATCAGGCGTTGCGCTATTGTAGCTGGGGGCGGCGCGCCTAATCGGAGGGATGGCAAGACGCCCTCGTGTATCCCAAAGCGACGCCCTTCCCTACCCCTTGTTCGGCCTCGTGATACGAGCGAATACGCCGCTGAGCGCAAGGGCGACGGCACCGAAGACGGACATGGCCGTGTAGATGATGGGGCTGGCTCCACCACTCGCGCTTACCACCACCTGTTGGAAGACGGAGCCACCCGCAATGTCGGTGTTTACGACGGGCAGGTTGTGCGCAAAGCGCTTTGCCCCGTATCGCTCACGAGCAAAGGCCGTG
>CABURF010000066.1 GCA_902493755.1 uncultured Coriobacteriia bacterium | reverse complement strand
AGGCATACGAGCGTCTCAAGCTCACGAATCCGATCTCGGAGTTTACGGGACGCGTGTGCCCGGCACCGTGCGAAACCGCCTGTAACCTCGGGCTGCATGATGATGCGGTCACCATTCACGACAACGAGCGTCTGCTTGCCGATTACGCATGGGAGCATGGCATGCAGCCGCTCGTACCCGCAGACAGCACGGCACCCCTCGTGAGTGTCGTCGGTTCTGGTCCCGCGGGGCTTGCCCTTGCCTGGGAGCTCACGCGGCGTGGCCTGCGCGTGCGCGTGTACGAGAAGGACGAGCGTCCCGGCGGCTTGCTCAGCTACGGTATTCCCAGCATGAAGCTTCCCAAGCAGGTCGTGCAGCAACGTATCGAGCTCATGGAGCAAAGCGGCATCGAATTCATCTGCAATGTGGATGCGACCGAGCATACAGGCAAGTTGCTTGCCGAATCCGATGCGGTCATCTTGGCCGCCGGTGCCAACGTTCCACGTGACATCGGCATTGCGGGCCGAAACCTTGCGGGCATCCATTTCGCGCTCGAATACCTAGGTGAGGTCACGCGTTCCCAGCTTGAGGACCGCGCGGCAACTATCGATGCCGATGGTAAGGACGTTGTGGTCATCGGTGGTGGCGATACTGGCGTTGATTGCGTTGCCTGCGCATTGCGACAGGGAGCTAAAAGCGTGACCCAGGTCATTCGCGCGCAGCGTCCGCCGGCAGATTGCGAGGTCTTTGATTGCTGGCCAGCGCCGCGCAGGGTCTACGAGCAAAGCTATGGGCACCGCGAGGCCGAGGAGCTCTTCGGTGAAGATCCGCGCCTCTGGGCGACCGATACGATTGGCTTTCTCGGAGACGATGCGGTCGAGGCCGTGTGCATTCAGGAGCTTTCATACGAGGGCGGACGGCATCTTCTCGAGGGCACGGAGCGCGACATTCCCGCGCAGCTCGTGCTCATCGCCAAAGGTTTCCTCGGCGCGCAAGACAGCCTGTTCGATGCATTTGGCGTCAAGCAACCTTTGCGCGAAAACCAGATGCATCTGTTGCGCGCGGGCACTGACGGAGTCGCGTCCGTCTTCGTTGCCGGTGACGTGCGCATGGGGTCGACGCTTGTCGCAACGGCGATTGCCGATGCACTCGCGTGTGCCGATGAGGTGTGCGCGGCGCTCGTGTAGGCGACGAGATGGGACAGGACTGGGACAAGGGGACAGGTCATTTGTCACACAAACCCCGGCGTGACAAATGACCTGTCCCCTTGTCCCATGCGCTCGAAATGACAGAAGGTGCGGAGCGCCCCGCTCGAAATGACAGCCGTGCGGTCCTAGACCTCAAGCTCCTTCATGCACGTCGGTTGCTCGGGGACGGCGATGTCGAGGGCGTCGCATGCAAGAATACGCAAGTCCTGGATGCTTGCCGCATAGCATGCCAGCGCATCGACCCAGCGGCGCAGGCAGGCCCGACCCTCGTTGGTTAGGTTATAGCAACGCTTGGCGGGGCCGGATTCGGAAGTGTCCCATTCGCTCACGACGAGACCGTTGTTCTCCATCTGCTTGAGGATGCGGTAGATACCCGTCGGGTCGGGGGCGTTTCCATTGAACATCGGACCGCTCGACATTTCCTGAATGATGAGATAGCCGTGTACGGGCTTATCTGCCTTTGCAAGCACGGAGAGAATCGAGGGCTGGGTGAGACGGCTCAGGCTCTTGCCGAGCTGGCCACACTCGCTGAGCTCCTTCTCGGACTTGGGATGGCAGGCAGACCACATGGACAGGCTCCCTTACGTGTGAGATGAATGGAGAGTCCATAATACGCCAAAAGAAGCCTTGGGGGCAAAGACTATGACCATGGGAGCGAATTGCCTCGCGAGATGCTTGGGACCCGCCGGCCTAGAAGCGCGCCCCAAGCATCTGCTCGCAACGAGATAGAAAACCAGTTGCTAAGCTGCGATGCGAGTTGACATAAACCAGTATAGGATATAGTCTGCTACTAGCGCAAGTAAAAAATATAGAGCGAAATATAAAATGCCGCCATCTTGCGTGATGGTGGCATTAGCGGTTCAAGGTTTACGCCGGGCGAGAAAGGGAACGACATGGATTACGAAGCTTATCGCAATTGGTACACGCTGGACGTGGATCCCAAGGAGTACTACGAAGAGATTGCAAAGCTGCAGGATGCTGACCCGCAGGCAACTGCTCGCACGCGGGACACCGATGACACTGTCCCTCCCTCCGTTCGCGAGAAGCTCTTCAATATCTCAGCCGAGATCAAGAACTATTTCCATGAGTTTGGCACTCCCATGCCGCCACTGCTGGAAGGTTGCACGGTCGTCGATCTTGGCTGCGGCTCGGGTCGTGACACCTATCTCGCCGCACAGCTCGTGGGCGAAAGCGGAAAGGTCATTGGCGTCGATCCGGATCCTGCGCGTCTTGCCAAGGCGCAGAAGTATCTCGATCAAGAGATTGCCCAGTTCGGCTATGGCGCCTGCAACGTCGAGTTCGTCAACGGCGTGCCCGAGGACCTTTCCATGATTGACGATGGATCGGTAGACGTCGTCATCTCGAATTGCACCTTCAACCTTTCTCCGAACAAGAACGCCTATGTCGAGGAGGTCAAGCGCGTCCTCAAGGAGGGCGGCGAGTGGTACTTCACCGACGTGTTCACCGATCGCCGCATCCCGCTCGAGAAAGCCCGTGATCTCAAGTTACGCGCTTTGCGTCTGGCCGGTGCGATGTACATCAACGACTTTCGCAGGCTCGTGCAGCATTTCGAGCTGCTCGATCCTCGCTACCCCATGACCTTCAAGACGCCCCTGAGCGCAAGCGAGCAGGCGCTGTTCCCCGATATCGCGTTCGCTACCATCACCACGCGCGTGATGAAATCGAGCTGGGCCGAGGACGTATGCGAGTCCTATGGCGAGACGGTGACCTACAAGGGCAACCTCCCCGATTATCCGGACACGTTTCTCTTCGACTTCAACATCAAGTTCCCCACGGGCAAGACCTGCCCCGTTTGCGGCAACGTCTCCGCAATAGCGGCTCACTCGCGCTATAGTGCGGCATTTGAGTACATGGGCAATCGCGATCAGCATATTGGTGACACTCACGGTGATCACATCATCAAGACCGCACCCGATTACGAGGGCGTCTACGATGAGGATGACCAACCGATTAACGCGAGCTGCTGCTAGTCACAGGAGGACATGCGCATGCCGTACGACACCTTCAATACCTATGGCGGTGCTACCGCCATGCACGAGGACACGGCGACGACCAAGGCCGCACCCAGCGAGGGTCAGGGTGGGAATGCCGATCGTAAGGTTCGCTTCATGGTCATGAGCGGATTTCTCGGTGCGGGCAAGACCACGACGATGATCGCCTTGGGCGAGCACATGAACAAGACCTACGGCAAGGTCGGCATCATCGCCAACGACTTGGGCGCGAATCTCGTCGATACCAACCTCACACAGACGAGCGGCTGTACGGTTGAGGAGATCGCGAGCGGGTGCATCTGCTACCAGATGGACAACACCATCGACAAAATCCGTCGCCTGCGCGACCGCGACGGTGCCATCTTCGTCATGAGCGACATCCCCGGCCTGGGCGTCGGTGCGCTCGACCACGTCTATCATCGTCTCGTGGACGACTGCGCGGACTGGATCACGCTGTCGCCGTTCACGGTGCTTGTTGATCCCGAGCGCATCAAGTTGCTGTTGCCCGAGGGCGATGACATCAACCTGCCCGAGGAAATCAAGTACCTCATGCAGCTTCAGCTTGAGGAGGCCGACCTTATCGTCCTCAACAAGATCGACCTCATGACGGACGAAGAGATCGAACGTGACGTGGCGTTTCTCCAGGAGGCCTGTCTGGATATTCCGGTCATGAAGATTTCGGCCCTGCGCGGCGACGGCATCCCCGAGCTCGCCGAGTATCTGGAAACCCACGAAACTCTGCTCAAGAATTTCTCGGTACGCGACAACGAGAAGTTCCAAGAGGCCGAAAAGACCCTCACCTGGTACAATCGCCGCCTCTTCTTCAAGCAGCTCGACGACGAGAAAATCGACTGCAACGCCGTCATCGACGACCTCATCGAGGAGATTCGCATGGGTCTCATCGAGAGGAAGCGCAATGTCCCGCATCTCAAGACCTTCGCGACGGCCGGTGCCGGCGACTTCAACAAGTGCTCGCTTCTGGGCATCGACTACGATATCGAGCATACGCAGCTCTTCCTGCGCAAGCACAAGAAGATGTCCATGATCATCAACGCGCGTGCGGTGTGCGAGTCGCGTCCCTTTGCGCGCATCGTCGATGATGCCGTGGACCTTGTCTGCGACAAGTACAACCTGGATGCGCAGGTGTTCTTCACCGAATGCTTCAACATGGGCGACGAGGGAAGGTAGCCGTGACAGAGGTCGACATCCGCGCCATGGTGCGCGAGTACTACGGCGAGACGCTTACGGATAGCGAGGATTTGCGCACCACAGCATGTACGTGCGCGACGACCGCCCCTCCCAGATACGTGCTCGACATCTTTCCGGAGCTCGACCCGGAGATTATCGAGCACTTCTACGGTTGTGGAAGTCCCCTGCCGCCGGCGCTCGAAGGCGTTACGGTGCTCGATCTGGGCTGTGGCACGGGACGCGATGTCTTCATCGCCGCCAAACTCGTGGGGCCGACGGGTCACGTCATTGGCGTCGACATGACGCCGAGCCAGCTTGAGTTCGCGCGCAGTCACGAGGCCGCGCAGATCGAGCGCCTCGGTCTGCCCAAAAGCAACGTCGATTTCATCGAGAGCTACATCGAGGACATGTCCGCTGTTCCCAGCGAAAGCGTCGATGTCGTTATTTCCAACTGCGTAATTAATCTCTCACCCTTCAAGCAGGAGCTCTTCGAGGAGATATTCCGCGTGCTCAAGCCCGGAGGAGAGCTATACTTCTCGGACATTTTCTCCGACCGGCGCGTGCCGGAGGGGTTCTACGACGATCCCATCCTACGTGGCGAGTGCCTGTCCGGCGCCATGTACGTCGAGGACTTCCGGCGTATGCTCGTGTGTTGCGGCCCGCAGGTCTGCTATGACGTCGCCCACGAGCCGCTCGAAGTCGGGGACTTCCAGATCGCGACCAAGCTCGGCAGCATCGGCTTCGCGTCGCGCACCATGCGCGCCATCAAGTGCGACAAGTTCGAGGACCGCGAAGAGGATTACCAGCAGACGGCGACCTATCTGGGCACCATGCCCGAGAACAAGCGCTACTTCGACCTCGATAGCGAGGTACGCTTCATCAAGGACCGTCCCGTGGCCATCAGCGGTAACATGGCGACCTTTCTCGAGAACAGCCGCTACGGCGAGCATTTCAGGATAACGCCGCGGCGCGAGCATGTCGGCCCCTTCGACTTTGCGGCGGCCAATGCCGCGCTGCAGGTCACGCGGGGCAAGCGCGGCGTCGACCTCGAGTGGATCGAAGCTTCCTGCGCCAAGCTTGGCATCGAGCCCTTCGACGAACGCATTCACGACAAGGCCCTGCTCGAGAGCGCGAGTCTCGACACCATGCAGGTCAACGTCACCTATCGTTGCAACCTCGCCTGCAACCACTGCTATCTGTCCTGCTCGCCCAAGAACGAGGAGTGCATGACGCGCGAGACCATGGAGGCGGTGCTTGCCGCCTTCAGGACCGGCGGGTTCAAGGTCATGGACATAACCGGCGGCTCGCCCGAGATGAACCCGGAGCTCGAGTGGTTCATCGAGGAGGCGAGCAAGATCGCCGAGCAGGTGATCGTGCGCTCGAATCTCGTCATTTTGGACGACCCCAAATATGCGCACTTCAAAGACGTGTACGTCAAGCACAAGGTCAAACTCGTTACTTCAATGCCCTACTTCGATGCTGCCGGCGTTGACGAGCAGCGCGGGGCTGGCAGCTTTGCGAGTATCATGAAGGTGTTGCGCGACATGAACGCGCTTGGCTATGGCGTGAACCCGGCTCTGCAAATCGACCTGGCCTATAACGTCGATGGGCCCTTCCTGCCACCCGACCAGGCCGACCTGGAGGACTTCTACCGCTACGAGCTCGAGCATGCCGAGGGCGTGAAGTTCAACGGGCTGTATGCGATGAACAACTGGAACATGGGGCGCTTTGCCGGCAAGTTGCTTGCCGCGCGTACCTACGACGCGTACAACAAGCTGCTTGCGGATAACTACAACGGCGCGACTGTCGCCCATATCATGTGCCGCACGCAGCTCAACGTCGATTACGATGGTGGCCTCTACGACTGCGAGGTCAACCATGTCTTGGGCTTGCCGCTAGATGGGCCGGCCAACGTGCGCGATATCGTTGACGTGTCGCTGCCCAAGCGGCGCATCCAGACGAGCCCCATCTGCTATTCGTGTGCAGCGGGCTGTGGTTCCAGCTGCGGCGGCAGCCTGCTCGAAAAGTACGCAAAGTGAGATAATGTGGATGATGAGGCGGGACTG
>CABURF010000065.1 GCA_902493755.1 uncultured Coriobacteriia bacterium | reverse complement strand
CAAGTCGGTCACGGTCGTCTTTCTCGAGAAGATTGGCTTCTTCGGAGGCTTCGCCGTCGTCATGCTCATCGGCTTTGCCATCCTTATCTTCACCGGGCAGATGGTTTGGTATCTTGCCCTTGGTGGCCTAGCTGTCCTACTTATGATTTTTACCTTCGGGTTCGTGATGTGGCTCGGATATAGTCATGTCGAGACGGAGCAGAAGCTCTTCGCCTGGATTGAGAACCTCGTCAATCGTGCCCTCATCGTCTTCAAGCGCAAGCCTGCCGAGCCTTGGGCCGGCCGCATCGCGGCATCATTCCACGAGGCGGCGAGCATTGCCGTCGACAAGCCACGCCAGCTCATCGTCATGTTCTGCCGCATGGTGCTGCTGCATGCCTGTGACTGCATGTGCTTCATCTTTGTGGGCTTTGCCTTCGGCTACACGTACATCCCGTTCCTCATGGCCTCCTATGTGGCGGGTTTCATCATCGCGACCTTCATCTTGCAGACCATTGGCGCCGTCGAGATCCTGCTTGCTCTCGTCTTGAGCGCTTATGGGGCAACGCCTGCCCAGGCCGCGGCCATTGCGCTTGCGTACCGCGGCCTTATCTTTTGGATTCCCTTCATCATCGGTGCCATCTGCATCAACATCACCGGCCAGCAGAAGCAGATCTTCGCGCAGGGGAGCGAGGAGGTCCTTGTCAAGGGCGGTGACGAGAATGCCGCTCAGGCCAGGCTCGAGAGTTCGCCAGAGGCCCCTGTCATCGAGGACATGAGCGAGATGCTGCCTGTGCCACCTGTAGCTTGGACACGCGAGCACGAGCGTGAGCATCACGAGACCTATGCAGTCAAGCTGGCCGATATTGTCGGTGCCTTTCAGATTGATGATGTCGTGGCGTACACTACGGCACACAGCGTAAATGAAGGCAATGCAAAAATTACCCATGATGACCAAGATGAAATAACTGCAGGTCAAGGTGCTAATAATCCAAATGGGTCAAAGTATCCTGTTCCCCCTCAAGGTGGCTCTGATACTGCTGTGAACGAGATATTTATACGGGTCACAGCTGGCCAGGAACAGCCTCAAACTGATGACGTGGATACTTTCACCCTAGACAAGCAAGAAGAAACTGACCAGGAAACAGAATAGGAGCGTACAACAAGCATGGCCCTCTCAATTGGCATCGTTGGACTTCCCAACGTGGGAAAGTCAACGTTATTCACGGCTCTGACCGATCAGACCGGTCTTGCGGCAAATTACCCCTTCGCGACCATTGACCCTAACGTGGGCATCGTTCCCGTACCCGATGACCGTCTCGAGAAGCTTGCCGAGATTGTCCATCCCGGTCGCATTGTTCCGGCAACAGTCGAATTTGTCGATATTGCTGGACTCGTGAAAGGCGCGAGTGAGGGTGAGGGACTGGGCAATCAATTCTTGGCCAATATTCGTGAAACTGACGCAATTTGTGAAGTTGTCCGCTATTTCAGCGACCCTGACGTCATACGACACGAGAGCAGTCAGGATCCTACATCCGACATCGAGACCATACGCACTGAGCTGGTCTTAGCTGACTTGGCAACACTCGAGAAGGCGCTCGTGCGACTCGAGAAAGAGGCAAAGCGCGACAAGGCTAATCTTCCTAAGTACGAGATGGCAAAACGTGTGGAGGAATGGCTCAACGAAGGGCAACCCGCGCGCCTCTTGGACATGACTGACGAGGAAAAAGCTCTCTTGTACGATTTGCACCTTTTGACCATGAAACCAGTTCTTTATTTGGCCAATGTTGACGAAGATATGGTCAATGCAGACCTTGACGAGATCGATGGCATCAAGCCGCTGTCGATTTGCGCGCAGGTCGAAGCCGAGCTTGCCGAGCTCGATGCGGATGAGAAGACCGAGTTCCTTGCCGATATGGGGCTGGAGGAGCCGGGTCTTTCTCGTCTGGCCAAGGCGGCGTATCGTCTGTTGGGACTGCAGTCCTTCTTCACCGCAGGCGAGATGGAGGTCAAAGCCTGGACCATCCCCATTGGCGCCAAGGCCCCGCAGGCCGCTGGTGTCATCCACACTGATTTCGAGCGCGGTTTTATTAAGGCCGAAACCTGTAGTTATGACGATTACGTCGAGCTTGGGGGAGAGGCCGGTTGCCGTGCTGCCGGCAAGCTACGGCAGGAGGGCAAGGAGTATGTTGTGCAGGACGGCGATGTCATGCACTTCAAGTTCAACGTATAAGTTGAATGCGTCTATATATAGATGTGTTTGTTATATTAGCTATAAAGTCTAGTTATTAAAGGGGATTCGTATGAAAAATGCGCACGCCAGCTCAATCAAGGGTCTGAGCATTGCCGTCATCATCTTGTCTGCTCTGGGTATCCTCACCGCTGTTCTCATCATGCTGTTTTCAGGCGTGCTCAGTGCGATCATCATGAATGACGGTCCGGGGCTCATGAACGACATGCGTTATGAGTATGATGGCTCCTCGATGTACTTCAACGACATCGATTCCGATGACGTCTTCTTCGTCAGCGCCATCATGATGCTGCTCGGCGGGGGCCTGTCGATTTGGCTACTCATTTGCTGTGTTGGTGGACTTGTTGCGGGTATCCTCGGTGTGATGCATGCGGCCAATCCACACAAGCTTGGGCTTGTCATGGGCTGGGCTATTGCCGGTACCATTCTGAGTTTTCTTGGTGGAAATGTCATCGCGGCTGTTCTGCTCATTATCGTTGCCGTCTTCGCTAATTCCGACAAGCGTACATGCTGCCAATAAGCTCCTGCGTCAATAGAGCGTCTGAAGGGGTGTCAGAATTATCTGGCACCCCTAATTTATTCGTTGTCAGAATTGGCAGCATCCAGTCGTTCGGATGACGCTGCACGAACGAAGGCGTTACTGCTTTCTTCGCTTCGTGTGATTGTCACGTATTTTGCGAATCTTTCTACGAGGCTGTAACGTCGTTTCATCCTGAAGAAACAACAGGCACAGGATAATTTTAGACACTTCACTCGAAGAGCAGACGGCTTCGAGGATCAATAAATCGGATTGGTACCCATTCATGTGACTGGAGAATCCGTATACTCGCGATAGCGACTACGAGAACTGTCTCCTTCGGTTTTGAAGGGATGCGTTGTTTTTGCAGCTACGGTTGTCTTAGGGGCTTATGAGGCGCTGAAGGCCGTGAAAGGGGAAGGTCTACCACAGCATCCATGCATATCAGGGGTGTGGTTGATTAGAAAAGCAGTATATTGCCTATTGGTAACGCAAGGTCATAGGCATACTATAAACGTATAGTGCAATATATAGGAAATATATTGCACAAATTCTCTAAAAGAGAAAATCGAAGGAGAGCTGGTCCTCCTCGCTTGAGTCACTCGATTCCTCAGGCGCTACCTCAGGTTTGGCAGCGGACTCGTCTTGCGACGTCGATTGCTCATCGTCAGCTGATTTGACGGGTACCGCTTGTTCATTGAGCGTGTCAGACGCGGATCCGCCTGAGAGTTCAGGTACATCGGCGTCTGCGGCTTCGTGGCTTCCCAGGCCTTCTGCATCTCGCTCAGAAACTCTTTGAGTTTCTGGGATGTCCGCGGTTTCCCGCGCGGGGAGGGCTTCGGATTCATGATTATCTGCGGCCTCCTGTTCTAGATTGACGGTCGGTTCGCTTTCTTGCTCCGCTTCATTTGCAGAAACATCATTGAGGTCCTGCGCTGGTACGTAATCATCTTGAGATTGCGTTTCATCGACAGGTTCCTGCTCTGATATTGCCTCATTTGCGTGCTCCGTTTCCTGCTGCGTTTGTATGTCATTCTCTGGTACCTGTTCAGATACCAGACTAAAGCCTTCGTGGGTCTCGATTATGGTCTCGGAAACAATTTCCTCTTCGATTGTTTCCTCTGTTTCCCTTGTATGAGCGGAAATATTGACAGGCTCCTGCTCAATTTGCGTACCTGTTGCTTCTAAGGCGGTGGCATCCTCGTTCGAAAGATCTGCCGATTCCTGTTCTTTTGCTACTTCGGAAGCGGTTTGAGCCGACTCGTCCTCATCCCAGGAAGTGGCCACTTCGCCTCCATTGAGGTTTGTGGACGTGACGCGCTCTTCGATAACGGGTTCGGGTGTCGTGGAATCGCTTTCCAGATGGGTATCTTCGGAGGGTGCTAGCACCCCATTGACCGGGGCATTCTTTGCTTCTGCGAGAATCTCCTCGACTTGTTCCTCCCTGACGACGAATTCCTCGACCGTATGCTCAACGACGACCCGTTCCTCGGTCATCTTCGTGTACAAGCTCTGTGACCAGGCGCTTTGTGCAGGCTCTTCGGGATCGAGATCGCTGCGCAGCATTGCGATGGTGTTTGTGAGGAGGGGAGACCCTTCGATTGTCGCCTCGAACGTGTCCAAATCCCCTGGTCGGCCACCTGCTAGCAGTGCCGTGACGCCACCAAACACGAAGTCGATGGAGGAGCGCGTTTCGCTCGGAAGCGCGTCTTCGCGTAACCTGAAGAGGGCAAGCCACTCGTTTACGACGGAACGCTTGGCATCTTCGAGCAGGCGTTGATTGCCGTTCTCGCTTGCCAGCACGCGAAGGTGATCGAAGCCCTTCTGCGCCTGAGCTGCGACGTTGTCCGCATCAGCGGCTTCATCGACGACGAGGCCCTCGAGGAGCACGCGTGCCACGGCTGCAAAATCTGCATGATCGACACTTGCCTGAGCAAGATCCCACATGCTGTCGTAGTGGTAGTAGTAGGAGTTACGATTAACCTTGGCGCGACTTACGATGTCACGTACCGTAATCTCGCTGAAGGGCATCTCCTTCATGCAATCCCAGAATGCGAGCTCCATGCGCTCGGTTGCGCTCGGTCCCTCTGCATTCTTTGGCGGTCGTGCCACGTTCGCTCCTAAAATAGACGTTGTATCTAAAACATACTGATGAGATGTATCTAAATACTATTTAGATTGAGTGTCTATGCATACTATCATGAATTAGACTATATGACTATAAAAAGTCCGACTATTTTGCACGTGTCCGATGGCTTTGTGCAGGGCCGTAATTTAGGCAAAAAGAAGTGGCCCCTCCGGCATGCGGAAGGGCCACCCTTGTGCGTGTGGAATATCGCGCGAGCCTAATCGAGGTTCGGGTCGATATTACCGTAGCCTTCTTCGGTCCTGATATCCGGATCTTCCTCGAGCTCGGCTTCGGTGTCGATGACGTCGATGTCCTCGGTTCCGTAGCCTTCTTCCGTGCTGATGTCGGGATCTTTCTCAAACTCAACCATGATGGACTCCATTCCCTCACGATGTGCATGTGCGGACTTATCTGTCCACGTGAATATTTTACTCGCCCTATAAATGGGCGTGATTGATTTCGCGTGTTTTCTAGCGGGGATTCCCTAATTTCAGTACCCAGGTATGAGCACCTGAACGGCGGGTATGAGATTCAGCGCGCAAGCATACCGTACTTGCGTTGTACGCGGGTGAGCTTGTCGAGCAGGGGGTTTGCAACGAGTACGAGCGTGACGAATGTCGCAACCGCCTGCATGCAGTTCATCGGAAATCCGGCGAGATAGACGGCGACGATGGCTTCGGGCGTGATGCGCGAGATCATGAAGAAGAGCGAGCTTGTGTCTAGTATGGGGCCTGCTACGAGCGCAACGAAGACGGCGCCGCCTGCGGCCACCCCAAAACGCGCCCGTACGCTCAGCTTTTTGCGGCATATCAGACCGCGTTGGGCGAGTGCCCCGAAAACGAGGCCGCAGAGTCCGAAGGCGAGCATCTGCCAGGGCGTCCAGGGACCTTGCCCGAAGATAAAGTTGCTCGTGAGCGCCGCAAGCGAACCGACCAGAAAACCCGATGACGGCCCGAAGGCGATGCCCGCGATCATGATGATGGCTGCCATTGGCTTGAAGCCCGGTAGCCAGATGAAAGCCGCGCGTGCCGTCACCGCCAGGGCGCACATGACCGCGAGCATGACGAGCTCACGTGCTTGCGGGCGCCGTGTCTCGAAGATCACAAAGAAGGGAACAACCGCGCAAAGCACCACGATGAAGCTCACGACCACATAGGCCTTGCCGCCCAGGAGCGCGCCGATGACGACGCTTGTGATCGCGCACGCAAGCGATAAGGCCAACGCGAGGGCCATGTGTCGATGCGCAGCTGTCTGCCTATTTTGCCTCTCATCTAGCTCAGACACAGCTCGATCACGTCCTCGTCCGTGACGGCGCCGGCAAACACGCTGCGGCTCATGCGATTGGCGGCTGTCGTGTAAAAGCCGCTGTCCGAGAAGAGGCGGCGCGGGGTCGTCGTGGTCACGACGGCGCCGTCGAAGAGCAGACCGGCAAAGTCCGCATAGCGCGCGCAGAATTCGATGTCGTGTGAGACCATGATGATGGAGACGCCACGTTTGGTCAGGTGGTGCAGCAGTGCGGCGAGCTCGTGCTTGAAGAAGGCATCGATGCCCTTGGTCGGCTCATCGAGCAGGAGCAGGCGTGGCTCGGTCAGGAGCACCTTGGCGAGTGCCACGCGTTGCTGCTCGCCGCCGGATAGGTCATGGGGGTGTGTGTCGAGCAGTCCCTCGATGCCGCAATCGTGCGCCATTGCCGTGCAGCGACGTGCGCTTTCGTCCGCATCGAACTCCCGAGCCGCAAGCATCTCGGCAAGCTCCTCGCGCACGCTGTTCTTCGAGAAGAGATT
>CABURF010000064.1 GCA_902493755.1 uncultured Coriobacteriia bacterium | reverse complement strand
TACCGTGCGTGTAACCGAATCAGAGGGCCAGGAGCCGGTACGCTACATTGTGGCCGGGGGGTATGCGCAAATCGAGGGAGACCGCGTCATCGTACTCGCCGATCATGCGGCCGCCTTGCAAGAGCTCGACGAGACTGCCATCAAGGTCCATATTGACGACCTCAAGGAGAAGATGGCCGACCTTAAGGATGACGATCCTAATCGCGCGTTCATCGAAGACGAGGTCAAGTGGAACGAGGTTCTCCTCGAGCAAACCAAGTAACACCGCGAGTGATTTCCACACACGAGAGGGGGTCGTCATCTGGCGACCCCTTTTGCGTTGCGAAACGCATTGGGGTGCGGTTATTTTACGCTTTCCTAGCCACGGGTTGATGGCTGTGCAGCTTATTTTCGATTTCCTAGGGTCTGGGTCTTTTCGGGGCTAGGAAAACGAATAAAACGTGCATGGCGAGGCAAGCAAATCGCCCTAGCGACCAATGAGGCGCATGGCATCGACATCGATGTCGGCGAATTCGAGGTCGACAAGTGAGCCGATGGGCAGTGCGGCATCGCATGCGACCGCATGGTAGGATTCGCTCGTACCAAGTCCCGGTCGCTCGATGATGACTTGCTCGCATGTGCCCAGACGATGTTCCATGTCAGCGAGCGCAAGGTGCTGACCAAGCTCGATTAGCCGCTGGGAGCGCATGGCCTTTACGCGAGGGTCAATCTGGTCGGTGCGCCCGGCTGCCGGTGTGTTCGGCCGCTTCGAGTAGCGAAAGACATGCAATCGCATGAAGCCACAGTTCTCGGCGAGCTTGCATGTTTGCTCGAAGTCCTCATCGCTCTCGCCGGGAAAACCGACGATGACATCGGTAGAGAGGGCACACTGTGGTATTGCAGTGCGTAGTTGTGTGACAAGTGATGCAAATGCATCAGCATCGTACTGGCGGTTCATCTCGCGCAGCACCTTGGAGGAGCCTGACTGCAGGCAGAGGTGCAGGTGACGGCAGAGACGTCCATTGGAATGCGTCAACGCATCTATGAGCGAGGGCGTAACGCTTTGGGGTTCGACTGACGAGATACGCACGCGTCCGATATCCGTCTTCTCTTGCAAGAGCGTCACAAGCTTGGCAAGGTCGATATCCCCGTCTCGGTAAGCAGCAAGGTCGATGCCGACAAGCACAAGTTCGCGCGTGCCCGCATCGGCAAGTGCCTGGGCATGCGAGAGCACGGTCGTGGTTGGCACGGAGCGAGCTGGCCCGCGGGCAACATGCACGATGCAGTAGCTGCATGCATTGTCGCATCCGTCTTGGATCTTGAGATCGACACGCGTCCTGAAGCCGGCATTGGTCCTCCGTAGCGCTATCGAGTCGAGCGTGCTAGTTCGAGCCGTGACTTCGTCTCGAACGAGACGCAATGCGAGCATGGGAATCTTTTCCTTGTCGTGTTCGCAGACGATGCGGGAGTCAATGTCGGCGTAGTGTTCGGCATCGATGTTTATTGCGCATCCGGTTACGATGATTGCGGCTTTTCCGGCCTTTAACAGCGCACGGAGTGCCTTGCGGTTCTTCGCGTCGGCTTCACCTGTGACCGTGCAGGTATTGAGGATGGCGACATCGCAATCGGCAGCGTTGGCAACTCGTTTCCAGCCAGCAGCGAGCAATGCGGTAACGATGGCTTCGGATTCGGCTAGGTTGACCTTGCAGCCTAGGGTATGGATGTGAAAGCGCGGAATGGGAACCCTCGCGTTCTTGCTGTGGTGCGGATGCCTCTAGCGATGGTTGCCGAGGCCACCGAGCGTGTACATGCACAGGGCCGTGGCAACGGTGCCGGCGGTTTCCGTGCGTAAGATGAGCTCGCCGAGCGAGACGATTTTGACGAAGCTTCCCAGAGCCTTGATTGTCTCGACTTCTTCGGCGGTAAGGCCGCCTTCGGGGCCGATGACGAGTGCAACATGGCTATCGATGTCGCAGCCTTCGAGCGCATCGGTGACAGACAATGGCGTGCCATCAGCGCGTTTGTCGGCTTCTTCCCAGGCAATGACAACGCGATCGTAGTCCATGAGCTCGCGGCAGATATCATCGAGGCCCGTCGGGTCATCGACAATGGGTAGGATGTTACGACCCGACTGCTTGGCAGCGGAAAGCGCGATGCGGCGCCAGCGATCTCCCTTGCGGCCACGCTCGTCAAGCGCGAGGCGCACGACTGTGCGTGCGGAGAGGAAGGGGATGATGCGGCCAATGCCGAGCTCGGTTGTCTGGCGGATGGTTTGTCCCATGCGATCGCCCTTGGAGATGCCCTGCACGAGCGTAAGGTCGGGCAGTTTTTCGAGCGGCATGTTCTGGATGCGGCGTCCTGTTACCTCAAGCTCGTCAATCGTGACGATTTCGACCTCCCAGCACTTGCCCCCGGCGGCGACGGCGGCGATATGCTCGCCCTCCTTGATGCGACGTACGGCGAGGTGATGGAGCTCCTTATCGGAGAAGGGGAGGGTGACGATATCGCCTTCGGGCAATTCGCCTTCCATGAAAAAACGAGGTATGGACATGTACATCTCCCATTGGGACGCGTGCAAAAGACACTTGCTGATTAGTATCTCGGCTATCTAAACAGGTGTATTGTAGCGGTTTTCAGGTCATGCTATAGTGGCACAGTCAAAAGGCGCGGCAAGCGTCTCGACTTTCCTTTTCACAGTCAATCCCCGTTTGAAATTTTGTTCCTTGCATACCCCTGCTCAGGTTCACGAACGGCGAAGACAATCAATGTACGAAGGAGCCACAGTGAAGTTTTTCCTGGATACTGCTGACCTATCCGAAATCGAAGAGGTTGCATCGTGGGGAGCCCTCGCCGGCGTCACCACCAACCCGAGCCTTTACGCCCGTATTGGTGGCAAGCTTGAGGACTTCGAAAGCCACCTTGTCAAGATTTGCAAGCTTGTCGATGGTCCCGTGAGCGGTGAGGTCACTGCTGAAGACCGCGATGGCATGATCGAGCAGGGTCGCACGCTTGCGGCGCTCGCCGATAACATGGTTGTCAAGATTCCCGTTTGCGTTGAGGGCCTTGCTGCGACGCGCGTGCTCGCCGAGGAGGGTGTCGACGTCAACATGACGCTCGTGTTCACCGTGCCCCAGGCACTGCTTGCTGCGCGTGCCGGTGCACGTTACATCAGTCCCTTCGTCGGGCGCTTCGATGATATTGCTGAGGATGGCCTTGACCAGCTCGGTGATATCGTGACGGCTATCCAAAACTACGATTTCGGCCATCCGGTCGAGATCATCGCTGCATCTGTGCGCTCTGCCAATCACGTGACGCAGGCGGCTCTTATGGGCGCAGACATCGCGACCGTCCCTTACGGCGCGATGAAGCAATGCATCTATCATCCGCTCACCGAGCAGGGCCTCGAGAAGTTCAAGGCCGACTGGGAAAAGGTTAAGAACGCATGAGTGAAGAGACCGTAGTCCCCGCCGAGGCAACCGAGGAGAAGCCAGCGGCAAAGAAGACCGCGCGCAAGCCCGCTGCAAAGACAGCGGCTAAGGCAACAGCGTCAAAGAGCACTGCAGCCAAGAAGGCGACGGCCGCAGCCAAGAAAACAACGTCGACAGCTAAGAAGACGACGACGCGCAAGACGACAACGCGCAAAACTGCTGCGAAGAAGGCCGAGGAAGCCACGGCAGCTCCCGTCGCCGAGGAGCAGCTCTCCCTTGTCGACGTGCCTGAGCCTTCGGTTACAGACGAGGCTCCCGCGGTCGTTCCCGAGAAGAAGCCCGTGCGTAAGCGTAGGACGACCAAAAAGACCGAGGATACCGAGAAACCTGCTGAGGGTGAGCCAGAGAAGACCGAAAATGCGGATAAACCTGCTGAAACCCCAGAAGTCGAAGATACCAAGTCAACCAGTGCAGATCCTGCGAGTGAGGAAACGGCCTCCCAGGATAAGTCTGATGTACCTGCACAAGCTGGCGCTGAGGCCGAGGTTGACTCCACGTCCGATGTAGCCGCCGCTGAGAGCACTGATGACGGCGATTCGGGCGAGCAACGCGAAGGCAAGCGCAATAGACGTCGCAATCGTCGCAGTCGCAATAATCACCAGCGCAAGGAGATCGTCCCGTCTGCGACGCGCGATGAGCTCGCGCTGCTCGATGACGATGCGCTCACGGCCAAGGCCATCGAGCTTGGTGTTGACGCGAGCGAGTACGGCGAGCGCGACGACCTCGTATCCGCCGTCTACGATGCGCTGCTGCAGGCCGAGGGTTTTGTTATGGTCGAAGGCATACTCGACTTGCTGCCCGATGGCTACGGCTTCATTCGCACCAGCGGCTACCTTCCCGGCGAGCACGACGTCTATGTCGGTGTGAGCACCGTACGCCGCCAGGGTCTGCGCAAGGGCGATTACATTACCGGCCGCGTGCGTCCGCCGCGCGAGAACGAGAAGTACCCGGCGCTCAATACCATTGTTACGCTCAACGACGAGCCCTTCGAAGGACCCACGCATCGCGTGAAGTTCGCCAATCTCACGCCTGTCTATCCCGATGAGCGTCTCATCATGGAGCATGGCAAGGATACGCTGACCGCGCGTGCCATCGACCTTGTCGCACCCATTGGCAAGGGCCAGCGCGGCCTCATCGTCTCGCCCCCCAAGGCGGGCAAGACGACCGTCCTCAAAGACATTGCGGCCGCCATCAGCGCTAACAACCCCGACGTTCACCTCATGTGTCTGCTCGTGGACGAGCGTCCCGAGGAAGTCACGGACATGGAGCGCAGTATCGACGGCGAGGTCATCTCCTCGACCTTCGACATGCCCACCGAAAACCACATCGCCGTCGCCGAACTCGTCATCGAACGTGCCAAGCGGCTCGTCGAGATGGGTCAGGATGTCGTCATTTTGCTCGACTCCATCACGCGCCTCGCGCGCGCCTATAACCTGGGCCAGCCCGCTAGCGGACGCATCCTCTCCGGCGGCGTCGATTCCACGGCCCTGTATCCGCCCAAGAAGTTCCTGGGTGCCGCCCGCAACATCGAGTTCGGCGGATCGCTCACCATCCTGGGTACGGCCCTCATCGACACTGGCTCCAAGATGGACGAGGTCATCTTCGAGGAGTTCAAGGGGACGGGTAACATGGAGCTCAAGCTCGATCGCACGCTTGCCGACAAGCGCATCTATCCCGCCATCGATCCGGTGACGAGCGGCACGCGTATGGAGGAGCTGCTCATCGATCCGCAAGAGGCCCCACTCATCTGGGGTGTGCGTAGCCTGCTCGCCAACATGAACAATACCGAGCGTGCGATGAAGATGCTCGTCTCATCGCTCAAGGCAACCGAGACCAATCGCGAGTTCCTTGTTAAATCGGCTCGCAAGGCATCAAAGGCGGCACAGAGCCTCTAAGCTGTCTCTTGCACATACGTGATGGTGACGCCCTAGCTCTTCGTGAGCTGGGGCGTTTCTTCTTGTTTCGAGAGGGCGTTGCAGACTAGAAGTGATACCCGAAGCTGTCCGCTGTCAAGATGTCAAAGCTGTATCCTTGGGATTTGAAGTAGTCGATGATTTGCGGCAATGCATCGGCTGTCGTCGGTTTGAAGTCCGAATCGTGCATGAGGACGCAGCAGGAGTTGCAACCTTCTGCTTCGCGTTTGATGTTCTCCACAAGCGTCTCGACCGGAGCGGGCGGTTGAGTAGAGTCGCCGATGCTCACGTTCCAGTCGAAGTAATGCCAACCCTGGTTGACCGCCGCTTGCTTGAAGGCGTCCGAACGACCGGCGTTGTAGCCATTGACGCTGCCACCAGGAAAGCGAATGAGCGTTGGCATGAAGCCGAGTTGCTCGCTCACGGCCGAGCCGATTTTGTTAATGTCGGCGACGAAGTTTTCCGCGTTCGCGTAGATGTAATCGTAATCATGCTCATCGGAATGCAATCCGACTTGGTGACCGGCATTCCAGATGTCCTTGACCGAATCGATATGACCGGTGTTGCCCAGGATGAACCACGTTGCCTTGATGCCATAGCTGTCGAGCGTATCGAGTATCTGTTGGGTGTGTCCCGAGGGTCCATCGTCGAAGGTGAGGTAGACGACCTTTTCGGTGGGCTTGACGTCGTTGGCACTGGCGCTCGTCTTGGTACGATCCTGGGGGTCAGTCGCGACTGTGGCCGCCTTATTGTCTGCAGGGTTGCTGGCTGCAGACACATCGGCGCTCGTGGAGGAGGAAGAAGCGATACTCTGCGTGGATTCGTTGGCGGGTGCGCAGGCGACGAAACGGACGACGCACGCAAGTACAATGATGATGAGAATGGGGATGACGAGCAGAAGACGGTTGCGGGGCGGCCGGGCATTGGAAGTGCCTCGTGGAGCTTGGCGCTGCGTGTAGTTGCTTCTCTGGTACTGCTGTTGATATGGCTGTCGTGTGCGAGCTGAATGCTGGGTTTGCGGCGTGCGCCGGGATTGTGTTTGGCGCCGAGGCTGCGACGAGCGATATCTTCTCTCGACCATGACCTGCTCCTTGGTCTGCTGTTATTCGCCCAAGGGTACACCCGTTTTGCAAGTACGATGCGGACAAATCGATATGCGGCGATATGGCAAAATAAGGTCTGGCTATGCGTGTGAGATGCTGGTATCATACTTTAGACTGTTTCACGCCTTGGTCGGAAACTAAGGCACATAGAAGGAGTAACAATGAAACCCGATATCCATCCCGATTACGTAGAGTGCACGGTGCGCTGCAGCTGCGGCAACACC
>CABURF010000063.1 GCA_902493755.1 uncultured Coriobacteriia bacterium | reverse complement strand
ATTCATGCCTTCTTTTCTGCAAGCATGTTGAGCGCCGCCTGAGCCGCGGCAGCCTCGGCTTGCTTTTTGGATTTGCCGCTTCCCTCGCCGATCATCTCGTCATCGACGAATGCCTGCGCGAAGAAGGTGCGGTCATGCGGTGGTCCATCGAAGCCGGTAATCTCATAATGCGGTTGTCTGCCATCGATTTGCAACAGCTCCTGTAGCGAGGATTTGGGGCTCTCCGGCACCGAGGCGAGCTTGTGGTCTGCATGTATGAACAGCGAGCGTGACACCCATGCATACGCTGCATCCATACCGCCATCGAGATAGAGTGCCGCGACAAGCGACTCGTAGACGTTCTCGAGCGCCGAGGAGAGCCCGCGCCTGTCGGTACCCGCCTCGCTCTCGCCAAAGATGATGCAGTCAGCGATGCCTTCATCACGGGCAACACGCGAAAGGCTTTTACCCGAGACGAGCGAAACCTTGATGCGTGTGAGGCCACCCTCATCAAGATCGGGATATTGCTTGAAAAGAAACATCGCCGTGATGGCGCCCAAGATGGAATCACCCAAGAACTCGAGACGCTCGTAGTCGTAGAGAGCCTTCTCCCTATCACGTGCGGACGGATGCGTAATGGCAGCCCCGAGCAGAGGCTTGTCCTTGAACTGATAACCGAGGATTTCCTCAGCCTTGGCTATCTCGCCCGCATGCGATGCGAGCACTTCCTCATTGGCCATGTTAGAGCACTTCCTCTGTTATGTCGTCGCCAGCCAACGCTTGTGCAAGCCGCCTGGGCATATCCTGACGAATTGCATCCGCTGTCGCGAGAACGCCACTGCAAATCGCCTTCGCGTTGCTCGAACCATGTCCGATGAGGCATACGCCTTTGCATCCAAGCAGCTGGGCGCCGCCGTACTTGTCGGCCGAGAGATCCTCCTTGAATGCGGAGAGCGCGTCCTTGATGAGCAAGCCGCCAATCTTCGATTTGGTCGTCGAGTATATGGTCTCCTTGAGACCGGCAAGCAGCGCCTTGCCGACGCCTTCATAGACCTTAAGGGCGACGTTTCCGGTAAAACCATCGGTTACGATGACATCGAAGCCACCCAGGGCAAGATTGCCCCCCTCGGCATTGCCTTTAAAGTTAGGGACGCGCTCCTTCATGAGCCTGTGACATTCCTGCGCGAACTCGGAGCCTTTTGTCTCTTCCTCGCCGATGTTGAGCAAGCCGACGCTCGGGTTCTCGACACCGAGCGCAACCTGCGCATATACGCGTGCCATACGCGCAAACTGAACGAGGTATTCGGGCTTGCAATCGGCATTGGCACCCATATCGGTGAAGACGACTTTGGCCACGGGTGATGGCAACACCGTCGCGATGGCCGGGCGCTTGACGCCCTTGATGCGGCCGATGACGAGCGTGGCGGCCGACATGCACGCACCCGTGGAACCCGCGGAGAAGAAACCACCCGCTTCGCCCTCTTTGACCAAACGGCAGCCCACGACAATCGAGGAGTCCTTCTTGCGACGCACGGCCTCAGCCGGGTGCTCGCCCATCTCAATGACCTCGGTAGTGGGATGTGCCACGACGTTGGCATACCCAGCAGCGAAGGGAACGATGACGTCCTCGGCACCTGTAAGGATGACGGTGATCGAGGAATCCTGCGTCACCGCTTGAGCAACGCCCTCGAGAACGACGCCGGGAGCGTTGTCACCGCCCTGCGCATCTACGACGACCTTGATTTCATCCATGCTCATCGACCCGCCTCATGAAGAGTTTTTCTCAGAATAAAGAAATAATCCTGCAAACGGATGACCATCTGCAGGATTACATGCAATGTGTATATTGCTGTTAGTCCTCGACGACGAGAACCTCTCGGCCCTTGTAATAGCCGCAGCTCGGGCAAACGGTATGCGGAAGCTTGACCTCGCCGCACTGCGGGCAAACGGAACGTGCGGTCGTCTTGCACACGTCGTTGGAAGAACGACGAGAATGGGTCCTCATCCTGCCTGTTTTACGCTTAGGTACTGCCATCGTCTCAAACCTTTCTAGCAAGCGCGTCGACTGGACACGCAGAATCTCTTAGAACACGCGAAAAAGAAATATACCACGCTTTTGCATGAGAGTGAAGAGAAAAGTTTATCGTTCCAATAGTGCGACGCTCTCGAGATGCTTGGTGTGAGGAAACATGTCGACACCCACGAGCTTGCTCACGTGATAGGCAGGCATGAGGCGCTCGATATCGCGCAACTGCGTGGTGGGATTACAGCTAACGTAGACGATGCGGCGAGGCGCAGCAGCCAGGACGCTTGCCAAAAACTCCTCGGAAGCGCCGGCACGCGGCGGGTCGAGAATGACGACGTCGAATGCCTTCTGGGATTTCGTCAGGAACTCCCCCGCATCAGCACACGCGAAGCTTGCATTCTTCACGCGATTGACGCGCGCGTTTTCCGCTGCGATTTGTACCGCGGCCTCGACGCTCTCCACGCCGATAAGCTCGACACGCGTCTGCTTGGCGGCAATGATGCCAATGGTACCGATGCCGCAATATGCGTCAAGCACACGGTCACCCTCGTGGAGCTTGGCCATGTCAATCGCCGTCTGATAGAGCACTTCCGTTTGCGTGGGATTGGTTTGGTAGAAAGCGGTTGCCGGAATGCGGAACGTGCAGCCACAGATCTCGTCCTCAATCCATCCCTGCCCGTACGCCGTCATCGTAAGCGGACCGAGCACGGCATTGGTGCGCCGTGTGTTCACGCTGAAGCTCACGCTCTCGATGGCGGGATGTCGTTTCCGCAACGCGGTGACGAACGCCTTCTTGCGCGGAAACTCCTTGCGATTGACGACGAGCGTCACCATGATCTGCCCCGTACTCTTGCCCACGCGCACAATCGCATGACGCAGCAGGCCCTTGCCGGTGTTCTCGTCATAGGCGGAAATGTGAAAACCCTGCGCGAGCTCGGCAATGCTATTGAGTATGGGGCGCCCCGCCTTGTGCTCAACCAGACACTCGCGTACCTCGATGAGCTTATGCGTACCGCGCTCGTACATGCCAAGACGCGGTTTACCCTCCTTGCCAGGCGCATACGGCGTCATGATCTTGTGACGATAGGCAATCGGCTCTTCCATGCCAACCACGGCATCGACACCGCAGCCAAGCGGCTCGAAGAGCTCTTCGAGCATCGCTCGCTTGCGCGAGAGCTGAATGGGATAGGGAACGGAAAGCCACTCGCAGCCGCCACAACGCGCAGCATGGGGGCAGGTGTATGTTTTGTAGCCCACGGGGTTTGCGTCACTCGTCTTCGAGTTTGAGGTCCTTGAGGACCGCAAAGGGATTGGTGGGGTCGATCTCATCTGCCTGATCGCAGGCGCATGGACCTTCGTTGAGATCACTGCCGCATCGAGGACAAAGGCCGGCGCAATCCTCCTTGCAAAGGACTACATACGGTGTCGCATAGACGAGGGAGGCAATGATGGCCGGTGCGATATCGAAGCTGCCATCGGCATCGATGACCTCGAACTCGTCGTCCTCGTAGCCATCGGCATCTTCGGACGCTTCGAGCAGATAGTAACCCTCAACAGCACCCGAGACCTCGATGCGAGTGGGAGCAAGGCAACGCGTGCACGGCGTGATTGCCGCACAGCTTGCCTCACCGGAGAGCACGATGCCTTCCCCGGTATTTGTCAATTGAAGTTGATACTGGATACCATCCGGCGTCTCGAGATCCATGCCGCCTACACGGTAGGACGCTTCGTCGAGCGTTCCCTCGAAAAAGCGCGTCGATGCCGGTTCGACGAGATCCGGATGAATGGAAACAACGAGCTGCTGCATTGCTCGACCTCCCAGCTATCGAGCCGTCGAGCAATGAACAGATTAGTCGGTCATACCGCTGTTCAAACGCTGACGGCAACGCGTAACGTTCTTGAGAAGGTTATCGAGATTCGTCTCGAGATTGGCAAAGATCTGATCGGCGTAGTCCTCGGCACCGACGCGCATCTCGCGCTCGCGTGCCATGGCATCGTCGATGACCTCCTGAGCGCGCTGCTCGGCGAGGCGCACGACCTCCTGCTCGCCGGCAAGATGCTCGGCCTGACGCTCTGCGTCCTCGAGGATGCGATTGGCGTCAATCTCTGCGGCCTCGATCATGCCCTGACGGTCACGAACGATGATGCGAGCCTGACGCAACTCCTCCGGAAAGATATCGCGAATCTCATCAAGAATCTCAAAAATGGGGCCAATTTCGACCTGGCGCTTCTGGCTATTGCCCAAAACAGGCTTGGACTGCTCGATGCGCTCGGCAAGCTCGTCGAGGAGCTCCTCGATACCTGCGTCGTCCATGTTGGGACTCCTTTACCTATCAGTTTCTACATTTGAGCTGCACTTCTGATTGTGGCACCAGATATGCTAATTGCACATGGTAACACATAATGCAAGCGATTGTCCCGATTGGCTGCAAACGGGACAATGGGGACGCGATGAGACAGTTACTCAGGCCAGCATATCCCGCGCAGGCCCTATAACTTGACCCACCGTTACCTTGTCGTGTGTAACCGCAACGCCATTCGCAAGCTCGCAGGAAGGCATGATATCGAGCAGAGGCGTCACGACGAAATCACGCTCGAGCGCAAGCGGATGCGGCAAATCGAGCTGCTCGTCTGCGCAGACAACGCCCTCGTAATCAATGATGTCGAGATCAAGTGGACGCGGACCGTTCTCCACGCCGCGCACACGCCCATGCTCTGCCTCAAGACTTTGAAACATGTGCAGCAACTCATGTGGCGTGAGCGTGGTCTGAATGAGCGCAACGGCATTAACAAAGGGAGCTTGCGCCTCGAGATACGCCGGCTCGCTCGTGACATACTCGGAAACGGCACCAACCCAGACATCGGGATTGAGCCGTAGGCTCGCGAGTGCATCATCAAGGTGCCCGCAGCTATTGCCCATGTTGGAGCCGAGCGCAATGATTGCACGATGTGAATCGCGCAGCATCTCGCGCGTGACAGCCACATTGTGGACGCGCAGGATACGCGCACCCTGCCCAGTCATGAACGCCGCACACAGGGCCGACGCACGATCACGCATGGCGGGAGCGCTTTCGGCACTCATCGCGCCGATAAAGGACTTGCGACTCACTGCGGCCATGAGCGGATAGCCCAAATCGGCGAAATGTGCCGTCGCCTGCACGAGGGCAAGATTATGCGCGATGTTCTTGCCAAAGCCGATTCCGAAGTCGAGGCAGATGCGCTCGGGTGCGACACCCTCGGCACCCAGGCGCGCGGCCATGCGCGAAAGCTCCTGCTCGACATCGAGAACGACGTCTTCGTAGACAGGGGCTTCCTGCATGGTCTTGGGCGTACCACGCATGTGCATGACCACGAGTCCCACGTCGCTTTGCGCCGCGAGCTCGCGCATCTCAAGGCTCCTAAAGCCGGAGACGTCATTAATGATGCACGCACCTGCATCGATGCACGCGGCGGCCACACTCGCATGGCGCGTATCCACGCTCACTGCCACGCCCTGCGCGGCAAGCTCGCGCACCACGGGCAGCACACGGGCAAGCTCGACATCGGGGGGTACTTCCTCGGCACCAGGTCGAGTCGACTCGCCACCCACGTCGATGATATCTGCGCCGGCAGCAAGCAAGGCGCGGGCATGCTCGAGCGCTTCGGGCGCGGTAGCGTGCATGCCACCATCACTGAACGAATCGGGCGTGATATTGCATATGCCCATGACGGCGGGCGTCGAGAGATCGAAATCAAAGGGGCCGCAATGCCATGTACGTGCCCGCATGGGCGCCTACCTTCCCTGTCGGATAAGACTCAGAGCCTCGGCACGCGTCTCGGCCGAGGTGATGAAACTGCCGCGGACGGCAGACGTCGTCGTCTTGGACCCAGGTTTCTTGATGCCACGCATGGACATGCACAGATGCTCGCACTCAAGCACGACGAGTACACCCTGCGGCTCAAGTTCTCTGACGAGCGTATCGGCAACCTGGGAGGTCAGGCGCTCCTGCACCTGTGGGCGGCGAGCAAAAAGATCGACCAGGCGAGCAAGCTTGGAGATACCGCAAATCTGGCCTGACGGATTGGGCACATAGGCCACATGGGCCACGCCATAGAACGGCACGAGGTGATGCTCGCAAATGGAATAGATGGGAATGTCGTGGACGAGCACCATCTCCTGGTGCCCCTCGTTGAACTTCTTGACAAAGAGCTCGGTGGGATCCTCATGCAGGCCCGCAAGAATCTCCTCGTACATGCGAGCCACGCGTGCGGGCGTCTCGCGCAGGCCTTCGCGGTCTGGGTCTTCGCCCACACCCTCGAGAATGAGCCTGACGCCCTCTTCTATCTTGGCAGTATCCACCTAGCGCTCCTCATCATCAGGATCGGGCGGAGGGGGCGACACGGGAGCCGGCACATCAGCCACATCTTCTGGAGCCATGAGCTCATGCGGAGCTCCGGCGTTCTCGGCGGCCGTGAGGATATCCTTGCGATCTTCCTCGGCCTCCTTGGGATGCGTCTTCTCCCACTCGATGTACTCGTCCCAGCTGTTGTCGAGCAGGGCCTCGACAGCCTTGCCCTCGACGGTTTCGCGCTCGAGCAAGACATTGGCCATGAGCTCGAGTTGCGTACGATTCTCGGAGAGGATGCGGAATGCCGTGTCATGCGCCGTCGTCATGAGACGTGCGACCTCTTCATCAATGGTATTTGCCGTCTCCTGGCTATAATCCGGTGTCGAACCAAAGTCGCGACCGAGGAAGTCCTCCTGGTTGGGCTCGCCGTAGACCTGGTGACCGAGCAC
>CABURF010000062.1 GCA_902493755.1 uncultured Coriobacteriia bacterium | reverse complement strand
TGTGCTGGCCCTGCACGACACCGGGGCCGGCAAATGTATGCACCAGGGTGCGTACTTGCTCGCCGCCATCGGCCGGCGTGAAGACGAGCTCGACGCTGCCGGGAGCCTCGATACGCATCTCGGCGTTTTTGTAGACGTCACCGTAGGCATGACGGGCAAGCGTAATGGGCTTTTTCCAGCAACGCACGCAGGGTTCGATGCCCTTGACGACGATGGGCGCGCGAAAGACCGTGCCGTCGAGCAGGGCGCGGATGGTGCCGTTGGGGCTCTTCCACATCTGCTTGAGGTCATATTCCTCGACGCGCGCAGCATTAGGTGTAATGGTTGCGCATTTGACGGCAACACCGAGGCGCTTGGTTGCCTCGGCAGCGTCGACGGTGACTTGGTCGTTCGTGGCGTCGCGATGTTCGAGGCCAAGGTCGTAGTACTCGGTCTTGAGGTCAATGTGCGGAACGAGCAGCTCCGATTTGATCAGCTGCCAGATGATGCGGGTCATCTCGTCGCCGTCCATCTCGACAAGCGGGGTCTTCATCTCGATTTTGCTCATGGCACTCTCCGGTGTTCGCGTGGATGATGTGTCAAGGGGCCAGACCCTTTGACACGCTTGCGTGTATTGGTTGGTCATTGTAGCGGTAATGGACGCGTCGTGCGCGGCAGATGGGCTATAGTTAATCGCATGGAAATCTTCGGTGATACTCTCATGTTTGGCAGCGTACGTTCTGTGCCCGAAGACCTTGACCTCGGCGAGCTCGAGGTCAAGACGGGGCAGGACGCCATTGTGGTCATTACCGAGGTCATGGATCGTCAGCGTCGCGAGCTTGCGGAGCGTCGCGCACGCGAGGAAGAACGTTGCTCCGAGCTACACCATGAGCTGATTGACAGCGTGAGCTGGAAGTACGTTGTCGTGGATGGAGCGTTTGCCCGTATCGTAGGCTGCGATCTGCCAAATGCCGATGTGCGAGAGCTTGTGGTGCCGGGTGAGCTAGACGGCCTTGTCGTGCGCGAGTTGGCGCCCGGCGCCTGCGAGCAGCTTGCGAACGTGGGGCGCATCGTCTGCGCCGATTGCATCGAGGCAATCGGCCCGTCGGCGTTCAGGGCATGTCGCGACCTGCGCAGCCTCGTTCTACCACGTATGACGGCAAGTTTCGATTCGAGTTGGGTCAACCAGTGCCGTAATCTCGAGGAGCTGATCTTACCGGGCATGCTCGAACGCGTGGGACTGGAAGTGTTGAGTGTGGATGGACTCAAGCGGCTCACGATAGGAATTGGGACGCATGCGATAGAACCCGGTGCGTTCGCGAACAGCATGCTCGAGGAAGTTCAAGTTAACGAACACAATCCCTTTTTAGCAACAGATTGCATAAGTATTTTCGAACGTGCGTGTCCAGATGAAGATGGCGCCGGGTTGCGACTTGTGGCGGTTGCCGTGCCGGTCGAGGAATACGAGGTACCGGCTAGTTGCGTCGAAATCGGTGCCAAAGCATTCGTGTGCTGTCCGGAGCTACACAAGATCACGCTTGTGGATGGCGTCCAGTCGATTGGCGCCCATGCGTTTTCGCGCACTAAGTTGCGTAAGTTCACGGCTCCTTCGAGCTTGCGTCGCATCGAAAAGCGCGCGTTCTTCCGCTGTCGTGAGCTCGAGAGTGCCACACTCAACGAAGGGCTCGTCGAGATTGACGAAGAGGCATTCGCCGAGAGCGGTATCACTGAGCTGCATGTGCCCGCGAGCGTACGGCAACTGGCTTGCGATTGCGTAGCGCGCACGGGTGTGCGCTGCGTCATTGAGGATGGCGGGACGCTCCAGCTTGACGAGCATGGTGTGCTGTACGCGAAAGACTGGGACAAATGGACAGGTCATTTGTCCCACTTGTTGCCGGCGCATGTCGATACTGGGACAAACGACCTGTCCATTTGTCCCACCCGCATCTTGGTGGGCGCGATGGAGCCCGAACTCGTGGAATACACCGTTGCTCCCGGTTGCGAGATTATCTGCACGCGGGCGTTCGCGAACATGCCGCGTTTGCAACAGATAACTCTCCCCGAGGGGGTCGTCGAGATTGGCGATGCGGCCTTCCGTGGCTCTCGTAGTCTGCAACGTGCGCACTTCCCGGAGTCGCTGCGCTCGATTGGCGACGAGGCGTTCTTCGACACGGCGCTCGAGGGCATCTACCTACCCGCGGACTTCGAGCATCTGGGCAAGCTCGCGCTCGTCACAGCCGGTGCTCGCGACGTCGGCGGCAAACCGTCCCTCGTGAATGTGCAGGTCAACCCCAACTGCGAGCGTTTCTACCATACGGGAGGCTTGCTTTGCGAGCGCATGGGCGATGGTGTCTCGCGCGTCGTGCTCTACGACGAGAGCAGACCTGATGTCGCCATCCCGCGTGAGGTCGACACGCTCGCACCGTTCGCATTCGGCAACGCGACGAAGCTTTCCTCGCTCACGATTGGAACGAACGTGCGGCACATTCAGGACCGCGCTCTCAACGTAAACTGTCTTATCGAGCACATCCACGTTGATTTCGCCGAGCCTATCCAAGGGCACGATTGCATTGACCTGCATTTTCCCGCCACCTTCCGTAGCCTCAACGAGATCGTGCGCGGTTTTAACTCGATGACCTACTTCAATGCCGAGGCGCTGCTCGCGCGCTATGACGCGTGCGTGGTCAACATGCATGACTACGATGCGAAGAGCATGGCGCCCATCGATCTGTATGGCCAGCTTACGCGCATTATCGAGCGGCTGCGCGACCCGCTGTTTTTGAGCGACAATACACGCCGCATGTATGGGCAGATCATTCGCGACAATCTCGTGGAAATGTGCGTTGCTGCTGCACGTCATGATGACCGTGCGAGCGTCGATGCACTTGTCGAGCTCGGCCACATTGATTGCGAGACGCTGCTACCGGTTATCGAGGCGGTCACCAAACTGCAAGATGCTGCCATGACGGGATATCTGCTCGAGTTGCAACGGCGGCTCACGGGCCGTGGGGTCGATTTCGAGCTGTAAGGGGTGCCTGCGCGATTGCAGCCGGCATGTGTGCAGTTTTTGCGATTTCCTAGTCCTGATTTCTCCCTCTGCAGGCTCGCATGTCGAAAAACTTCGTTTCCCTAGCCTGCTCGAGGGCAGAGTGCAGGAAAATTACGTTTTCCTAGGGTTTCCAATCGAATAATCCTAGGAAAACGTGAAAAGCATGCACTTGACCTCACACGCTTCTAGGAAAACGTAAAAAACGCGCAGATACCGCGTTCATCGATGATGTCGCTGACGGCGGGGGTAGTACAATGGGTCGAACCGTGAACGCAAACACGAAATGCGAGACAAGTGAGGAATCCCGTGTACGATAACCTGGAAAGCCCCGGCCGCAACGATGAGTGCTGGTGCGGCAGTGGCAAGAAGTACAAGAAGTGCCATCTCGAGTTCGATCATCGCTTGCAGGAGTTGTATGATGCGGGCGAGATCGTTCTCGGGCGTGACCTGCTCAAAACGCCTGAGGAGGTCGAAGGCATCAAGGCATCGGCCAAGGTCAACATTGGAGCGCTCGATTACGTGGCTGAGCATATCGGCCCAGGCGTGAGCACCGAGGAGATCGACCGCTGGGTACACGACTATTGTATCGAGCACGGTGCCATTCCTGCCGACCTCAATTACGAGGGCTTTCCCAAGAGCGTGTGCACTTCCATCAACGAGGTCGTCTGTCATGGTATTCCGAGCGAGGATGATGTGCTCGCTAGCGGTGACATCGTTAATGTCGATATGTCGACAATACTTGACGGGTATTTCTCGGATTCGTCGCGCATGTTCTGCATTGGCGAGGTTGACGAGGAGAAGCGCCGCCTGGTTGAGGTCACGCGTGAAGCCGTCGAGGCTGGTCTTGCGGCCGTGAAGCCGTGGGCGCATCTAGGGGACGTGAGTGCGGCGGTAAACAAGGTCGCAACGGACGCAGGCTATTCGGTTGTCGTCGAGTTTGGTGGCCATGGTATCGGTCTCGAGTTTCACGAGGATCCGTTCGTGAGCTTTGTGGCGGCTGCGGGGACGGGCCCCGTACTTGTTCCCGGAATGTGCTTCACGATTGAGCCTATGGTCAACATGGGTGCAGCGAGAATTGACATGAACGACCCAAATGGGTGGACCGTGCGTACGGCCGATGGCTCACCGTCGGCTCAGTGGGAGGTGCAGATTGTCGTTACCGAGGAGGGCTACGAGCTACTCTGCTGGTAGCCCCGTCGTTTCGGGCGCAGGAGACTCTCCATTCCGCGGTCTTGCGGTCGCTCCAGTCGAGGTGACATTGCTCTCTGACGTCATTTCGAGTGCAGGAGATCCCCTCTTGTCATTTCGAGCGAAGCGGAGCGAAGTCGAGAAATCTCAGTTCCTGCATGTCGACACATGAAAAGGGGCCCCGAAGGGCCCCTTTCTTCATGCTATGCTGCCGCGTTTATGCGCCGATGGCGGCAATCAGGAAGAAGCAGGCAATCACGGCAATCGAGGCGATGTAGCCAGCGGTCGTGGTGAGGATGATCTCCTTGAAGCCACGCTTCTTGGGGGTGACGGGGGAACCATACTGAGCCTGCATGGCGGAGCGCTCCAGAGCCTTTTCGGGGTTGAGTATCATTGTCTCATCCTTCTCTCTAGGCGGCACGCTGCCGCCGGATTTCACACTTCCTGCGATGATAAAGCTTCGCGGGAACGTGTGCAAGAGCATGTCGGTGGGTGAGGTGCGTGGAACAGGCACATCTCATCCATCGAGGACCTGTTGGGCGATGCGCACGGAGGCCGCTGCGTCATCGGCGTAATAGTCGGCTCCGATGCGTTGCGCATATTCCTCGGCAAGCACGGCGCCGCCCACCATGATGCGGGTTTTGGGCGTCTGCTCGCGCAGCAGCGCAATGGTGCGCTCCATCGCGGGCAGTGTCGTGGTCATGAGAGCCGAGAGGCCCACAAGAGGGGCGTTGGCGTCGAGTGTCGCATCGACGATGGCTTGCGGAGCTACATCACGACCAAGGTCGATGACCGTGTAGCCGTAGTTTTCGAGCAGCATCTTGACGATGTTCTTGCCGATGTCGTGGATATCGCCTTCGACCGTAGCGAGGATGATTGGCAATGTGTTGCGGTTGTCTGTGTCAGCTGAAACGCTCGCTTCACTAAGAACGTCGAAGGCCGATTTGGCTGCCTCGGCTGCAGCCATGAGCTGGGGGAGAAAGTACACGCCTTCGTCATAGCGCAGCCCAACCTCGTCGAGGGCGGGCGCGAGGACATCGCCTGCGATGGAGGCGACGTCGCTGGTTGCGAGCATGGTGCGTGCGGCTTGGGCGGCGGCATCACGCTGGCCGGTGAGGATTGCCTCGTGAAGAGCGGAAGCAGGAGGGGTGTCACCGGAACGCGAAGGGCAAGATTTTTCGACTGCGCTTACTGCGTTCGCTTCGCTCGAAATAGCATTCTGCATTGCACGCACGTATTCCAGGCAACCGTCATCCTGTCCGTTGATGATGCGGAAGGCGGCAATGGCATCGCGGTAACGCGGTTCGAGTGGGTTGATGATGGGTAAATCGAGTCCGCAGGTAAGCGCAGCTGTGAGAAAGCTCGCATTGAGGACGGGACGCGCAGGTAGACCGAAGCTCACGTTGGAGACACCGAGCACGGTACGCACACCGAGACGCTCCTTGCAGAGTCGGACGGCTTCGAGGATCTCGGGAACTTCGGACTGATTGGTGGCCGCGGCCATGACGAGGCAATCGATCGCGATGTCCTCGAGCTGCAGACCGGCCGAAAGAGCGGCGTCGATGATGCGCTCGGCGATGGCCAGACGACCTTCGGCAGATGGCGGGATGCCCTCTTCGTCAAGCGTGAGGCCAACGATGGTCGTACCGTAGCGTGCTGCAATAGGCAGCACGGTGGCGAGGCTCTCGGCCTTGCCGCTGACCGAGTTGATGAGTGGGCGCCCCGCATAGCTGCGGCAGGCGGCTTCGAGTGCGCTGGAGTTGGCGGGGTCGATTTGCAGGGGCACTGATACGGTAGCTTGCAGACGCTCGGTAAGTTCGCATAACACACGTGGCTCATCGATGCCCGGTACCCCGGCGTTGACGTCGAGTATGTCGGCCCCGGATTCGATTTGTGCGACGGCTTCGGAGATAGCGAGGTCGTAAGAGCCGCTGGCAAGCGCCTCCTTGAGGCGCGGTTTTCCCGTGGGGTTGATGCGCTCGCCGATGGTCGCGATCGTGGATGCGCCTGGCATGAGCTCGATCAGCTCCTGTGCGCTTGTCACGACGAAGGAGGGCCGATAGTCAGAAACGCTATCGTGCAACCAGTTGCCATCATCGATGAGCCGACGCAGTGCCGCGATGTGTGCAGGCGTTGTGCCACAGCAGCCACCGACGATACGGGCGCCGGCTTCCAAAATGCCGGTCATTGCTTGCGCGAATCTAGCAGGATCGACGTCGTAGACCGTGGATCCGTCCTCGGCGATGCGTGGGAGCCCCGCATTAGGCTGCACCATGAGCGGGCAGCGAGCGTATGGAGTCATCTGCATGACAAGAGGCGTGATCTCGCTCGGTCCGAGCGAGCAGTTGATGCCGACTGCCGAGGCCCCAAGGGCGCTTAACGTGGCGGCTGCGACAGCGGGTGTCGTGCCCATGAAAGTGCGGCCATCCTCGCCGAAGGTCATCGTCACGAAGACTGGCAATGGCGTATTGTCGAGACAGGCGAGCAGCGCTGCCTTGGCTTCGAGCAAATCGGCGAAGGTCTCGAGGAAGATGAGATCGCAGTCGGCTGCGTACGCGGCACGGGCCTGTTCAGCGAAGATA
>CABURF010000061.1 GCA_902493755.1 uncultured Coriobacteriia bacterium | reverse complement strand
ATGGCATGACCCCAGGGGCAGTTCCCCTTCGGGTTTCCCCATGACGTAGGGGGGAGTATATATATCTTATCTAGAGTGATTAGGAGTATTGGAAGTACCCGCGAGGATCATCCCCCGGTTTTGCGGGGTCGATAACTTTCCAGGAGTACCCGGGCAGTAACCATGTAGTAGACCGGGAGTAGGTGGGACGTAAAGCCCGCATCGATGCGATCCGCATTCGCATGGCGCGGATTGCCCGGGCATCTTGATATCGCGCCCGCACTCGCCCGGACATCCTCGGCAAGCCCCGTGCCGCGCTCATGTCCCTCGCTTTGCGCGGCACGCAGGGGCGGGCCGTTTCCTACTCGGCCCACGAAGCGAAGATGGCCATGAACACGAAGTAGGCGATGACTATGAGGAGCCCTATCTGGAGCATGACACCTTCTTTACAAAGGGCGTTTGAACTAGGAGGGGCTTCTGGGCGCAATCACCATATCCAGCCGAAAAGCGCATCGGATGCAGAGAACATGAGCTGGCCAATTGGTCCCCCGAGCAACGCTTCAAGCTCGAACCTAAACAAGGGATTGACCTGCAACACAAACAGGACGAAAACAATACCGATAACCAAAAACGCCAATAGTCCGATGACCGCGCCAATCGTGCCAGCAACTTTTTTAGCCGAAGCCACGTTCGCTCCTTTACGCGATTGTTCTTCTATCTCGCTCACGAGTCGTCCTTTCTCTATGGCCAAACTGCTAGAGGTGCGCATCAGCGTTTTATGCGCTCCTACTGTTCAAAGCTGCTGATGCGATCATGCATCCTTTTGTTGGATTCCGCTGACATCTTTGCCATGTGGGACGAATACCCCTCCGCTCTGGCCAGTTCGTCCAGCTCTTTCCGCTTCTCTCGCATGGCGTCCTGCATGCCATCCCGGATCTCATCCATGTCCCGGTCGAATTCGTTCAGCTCCCTCCTGGTGGAAAGGCCCAGCTCCCTCATGCGGCGGTGCTGGTGGATCTGAAACCCTATGAGCGAGCCGACGAACCCGCCGAGTATGACGGCCCCTATCGTGATCAGGACGTTTCCCGTCGATGTCCAGGCAAAGTAGCCTGCTCCGACGAGGCATACGGTCATGATGATTTGTTCCATGGCATTTCCCCTTCTTCGCTATCGTTTACAAGACGGTGATCTGGTCTGGTGACGTGATCTCGACGTTGCACACGCCGTCGTATAGGTACACCCTGCCCCTCACGGCAACGGTCTTGCCCTCGTACAGCTTCTCTGGCGGGGCAGAGAAGGCGGATCGGTTCTTGCCCCATATTGTTATGGTTAGGCGGTCCTTGCTGGGATACTTGGCACCAATATTTAGAAAGGTCGGCTTGCCGTTACTCGTGCTTGCATATTCCGTGCCGACCACGGGGCCATATAGGGTGACCGTCTCGCCGACGTGTTGCGAAGCTTCCGTCCAGTCAATCGCGCCCTCGGGGACCTTCTCCTCTTTTGAAGGTTGGTATCCGCTGTTCGGAATCAGCTCGAAGGATTTCTGCATCGCGCGGGTCGCCGTAGCGGAATCGTACATCGTGGCCAGTACGTAGAACGCATTGTCACTATAGGTTCCTAGTACGCCCCATTCTCCATTTTTCATGACATCTCTGGCGTAATTGCGGAATGTGTAGGATGCGTAGAACTCCATTGTCGGGGACGTTCCGTCCTCGGTTTCGAATCTGTCTATGGCAGGGACGGACATGTCTTCGTCTCTGTATGCATTAGGCACAACGGGTGCCCATCCGGTGTCTCCTATAAACGCAAAGGTCCCAATCTTTTCAAGCTCCTCCAAACACGCATCCTTGTCGTTTTGGGCGAGGCTTATGAGTTCATCGGCATCGGCGCCCGTCATTCTGATTACCATCGCGTAGCCATCGTCTGAAAAGGAGCGCCACTGCTCAATGGTGGCGTTTCTGAAGAAAGCACCGAGATTGGTACTATCTACTTCAACTGGCTCGGGCTGCGAGGGCAAATAGCATTCCCAATCACCATCGGGTGATTGATACAAGGACAGCCCATATTCTTCAGGATTAGTATCAGTCGATGGTGCATTGCTGGAAAATGCGGCCGAAACGCAGCCAACAAACAAGAAAAGGTAAAAAGCTAATCCCGTGACCACTCCCAATGCAACAAAACAAATCGCCACATAGGATTCCAGAGATTTGCGGACTTTTGCTCCCTGCATGTCTGGCAACCTCCGTCTGATAGAGCTTCAGCGGATGCCAGCGCGTGAACACGACGAAGGGCACCCACCCTATGTCGCCAAACATTTACACGTCGTGAAAGTACACAAGTGTTGGACAGATGCCCTTCGGCATATGTACTTTCACAGCGCGGTTTGAGATCCGCGTAAATGTTTGGCAGGATCAGTTTAGCATCTGGCGCTTGATTGATATATGCAGGATGCCAAAGGCAATGTGACATTCTCGGCACGTGGGGTCGCAATATGACGAGGGCTTGGTACATGCCAATGACTTGCTCTGTGTTTTCGGGCATCTTGTCGGGTAATATATGGAGTGTATGACATTGCGTGCGTGTGCTCGTATCTGCACGTTGGAGGTCGGCATTTCGGGGGAGTTCTTGCCAGAACTTGCCGGAAGCTCTAAGTAAGTGCCGGTAGGGGCATTTGCTTAGCGGACTTAAAATCCACCGGCCTTTGGTCATCAGGGTTCGAATCCCTGCGCCCCTACCAAATTGCGCTCATTTGCGCCGCACAAAGATATACAATGGTTCTCAGGAGAGGGTAAGTACGGACAAGGGGGAATTATGGCACTGTTTGGAAATTCTTCGACGGCTCACAGGCTACCGGAATACCGCGTCGCGGCACTTGCATCGCTCGATCTCGAGGAGCATATGAAGGATAACCCGCTCGTTCTTGACCGTCCCGGTCATATCGAGTGGATGGTCACCGAGGATGAGGACGGCTACCTCACTGCTCACGGTGCCATCAGGATTCCCGTCAACATCGTCTTTGCCCCTGCTGCCGAAGAGGGCGCCGATCCGGAGATCGAGCGCGTCATCGTCAACGGCAAGCGCAAGTTCGATCGTCGTGTCGAAGAAGAGGAGCTGCACGACAAGAACTATGGTCTCGACGTCAAGAAGGCGCAGAGCGAGAGCTTCATGCGCTACCGCAAGAATATCAAGGCCTAGCCAAGAGATGCGGCAGTAGGTGTCTTCTCGTCACGGCGGAGGCATGCGCAACACCATGGTCAATCATATCTTCGAGAAATTCCTGAACGAGAAGACGGCAGCCTTCGACAGCTACATGGCGGAGTTCTTTGGCGAGGGCACGCACCCTGATATGTGGCGCTACCTCTACGGGCCGCTTTCCGAGTTCTCGAACAACGCGGGCAAGCGTCATCGCCCGCTCATTTGCATGCTCGCATGCAAGGCAGTCGGCGGTGACGATGACATGGCGCGTGCCGCCGGTGCGGCCATCGAGCACTTCCATACCGCTGCACTCATCCACGATGATATCGCCGACGAGTCCCAGCTCAGGCGTGGTAAGCCATGTCTGCACCACCAGATCGGCGAGGGTCTCGCCATCAACGCGGGCGATCTTGCGCTCTCGCTCGTCACGGGTACGGTACTCGTTGACGACTCGCTCTCCGATACCGTCAAGCTGCGCGTGCTCAAGGAGCTTGTCGACATGACGACGCGCACGATCGAGGGGCAGGCGCTCGATATTGGCTGGGCGCGCGACGAGCGTTTCGACATCACGGTCGAGGATTATCTGACCATGGCCGCTCATAAGACCGCGTTCTACTCGGGCGGGGTGCCGCTTGCCGTCGGCGCCATCATCGGTGGTGGCAGCGAGCTGCAGATCGAGACCCTGCGTGCCTACGGCATGTCGACGGGTCTGGCATTTCAGATTCAAGACGATCTGCTCAACCTCGTCGGTACCGAGGAGGCCACACGCAAGGACTTCCGTGGCGACATCACCGAGGGCAAGCGCACGCTTGTCGTCGTGCATGCGCTCGAGCATACGGACGGCGCCACGCACGACGAGCTCATCGACATTCTCTCCTCGAAGGAGACGGATCCCGCTCGTCTCGAGCATGCCGTGCAGATCATGCAGGAAGCGGGTTCGATTGACTTTGCGCGAGAGCATGCCATCAAGCTCGCTCACGACCATCAGGACGAGCTCAAGGACGTTCTGCCTGTCAGTCCCGTACGCAAGCTGCTTGTCTCCATGGGCGACTTTTTCGTAAGCCGATTGAACTGAGGCACGCATGAGGACGATTGGCCGCAACGATCACGGTGCCGCCGTGGAAGACGTGCAGCGACGTTTGCGCGTCATGGGCTACGAGCTCGCTGTCGATGGTGCGTATCTCCAGCGTACCTGCGATGCGGTCGAGATGTTCAGGCAGTCTGAAGGGCTGCCACCGGGCGATTTCGTCGATCAGCAGGCATGGGCGGCCCTGGTGGATGCGAGCTTCGCGCTTGGCGACCGCATGCTCTACCTGCGTATGCCCCATTTTCACGGTGCCGATGTACGCTCGCTGCAGACGATTCTCGAGGTGCTTGGCTTTGCTGTTGGCAAGTCCGACGGCATCTTTGGCGCGCATACCGAGCGCGCCTTGCGTGATTTCCAGCTTAGCGTCGGAATTACGGACGACGGTATCGCGGGTAATACCACCTTCGATGCGATCGAGCGCCTGCGTCATGCCTGGGAGGGCAAGGAGCCGACGAGTGCCGAGGGCGCGCAGATGGGCTTTGCGCGTGCGGCCGAAGCACTTGAGAAGATGGAGGCGTGCTTCTACGGTCTGGACGAAATCGGCCGTGGCGTTGCCTCGCGTATCGCCAACCTCGCTCGTGCGACTTTCGAGGGTGCGCACGTCATGAGTGCCGATACGCTTGAGGCGTTCCCGCCCTCCAACATGCTCATGGTGGGTGTCACGTCCGTCGAGGTTGACGGCCAGGACGGCATCCCCCTCATTGAGTTCTCCGATGATTTCATGTTTCCCCGCCGCATCAACATCGCCCTGTCTTCGGCGAAGACGACGCCGCGCCGTGTCATCATCGAGGTGCCCGACCACGGCTATTCGGATGCAACGGGCACCGTAACGGGCGAGCGTTGGGAGCAGCATCTCGCCGTCCTTCTGCTCGACGCCTTCTGCACCTCGTTCTCGTAGCCTTGCCATTTTGCGCGAGATCTCTCCATTACGCGGCCTGGCGACCGCTCCAGTCGAGATGACAAGGGGGTATGCAGCGGCCGTCCCAGTCGGGATGACGTTGCCTGTCATTTCGAGCGCAGACGCGAAGCAGCCCTATTGTCATTTCGAGCGGAGCGAAGCGGAGTCGAGAAATCTCACAACAAAGCCATAGTGCTCCAGGGTCTCGTCATATCAAGATATTGTGGTGTGCATCGGCGTTTTTAGACAGGAGCACGCGCGGGTGTTACCATAGATATCCAACGAGCGAAGCAAACCGTCCGCTTTAGAGCACGAATACGAGTGGGCAGTTAGGATTTTAATTATGCATATTTCCATGAAGCGTAAGGTGGCCCTGGCTTTCGTGCTGTCTGCGGCACTTGCCCTGACGCTCTTCCCCGTAAGCGCTGGTGCTGTAACGGCTGCGCAAAAGCAAGCTGAGGTTCAGAGCGTCTCCGCGCAGCTCAACGCACTCAATGACGAGCTTTCCCTCGCAGTTGATGACTACAACCTCGCCAACCGCAATCACGACCAGGCCGTTGCCGAGGCCGAGGATTGCCAGCAGCGCATCAACGATGCCCAGGCGAAGATCAACACGCTGCAGACGCGCATCGAGACGCGTGCCACGTCGATGTATCGCTCTGGCTCCATGACCTATCTCGACGTGCTCATGGGCGTGGGTTCCTTCGATGACTTCGCGACCGTGTGGGACACGCTCAACACGCTCAATGCGGAAGACGCCGATCTTGTCGTGAGTAGCAAGCAGGCCAAGGCCGAGCTCGACGCCGCCAAGGCGGATCTCGATGCCAAGCAGGCCGAGGCCCAGCGCCAACTCGAGATCGCCGAGTCCTACAAGAGCGAAATCGAGTCCAAGACCGCCCAGTACCAGTCGATTTACAACGGCCTCAGCTCCGAGTACCAGGAGCTTCTCGCTCAGGAGCAAGCAGCTCAGGAGCAGGCAGCGGCCGCTGCAAGCGCGGCATACTTCCCCTCGGTTTCCAGCAGCTCGAGCAGTGGCGGTGGAAGCTCGAGCAAGAGCAGCAGCTCCTCGCGTCCGAGCGCTAACCTCGGTGGCTCCAGCGCGGTTGAGCGCGCCTACTCGGCTATCGGTCTTCCGTATGTCTACGGCGCGAGCAGTTCGAGTGCCTTCGATTGCTCCGGTCTCGTGAGCTGGGCCCTGACGGGTAGCTTTGGTCATGCCTATGTCTCGCAGGATTTCTGGGCCATGCCCGAGGTAAGCGACCCGCAGCCGGGCGACGTCGTTGCATGCCATGCGGGTCACTGTGGCCTCTACATCGGCAACGGCCAGATGATCGAGGCACCGCATACGGGAGCCACCGTGCGCATTTCCAGCGTGCGTGGCAAGATCGTGCGCCCGTAGCCCGCGTTCACCGTTCCTCCAAACTTCGCGGCCTTTTGTGATGAGTCTGTGACGTTGACTCGTCTTTGCTGGCGTGCGCTCGCGACGGTGGTACCATAGCCTGCGCAGAGAACCCAATATGTACTTCTAACGTTGCATTGGGGGACGCGCTATGTCTACTATTCTCAATCGTAGGGCATTCATCGGCTCGTTCATTGCTCTGGGCGCGTTATGCACCGTCAATCCCACGCAAGCACTCGGTACGTCCGCCGTGCAAAAGCAGGCGGAAGTCCATGCCGTCAAGGCCCAGCTCGAGGCTATGGCAGAGGACGTCTCC
>CABURF010000060.1 GCA_902493755.1 uncultured Coriobacteriia bacterium | reverse complement strand
GATGCGGACGCTCATCTTCGATAACGTGAACCTCCGCGATCCTCGCAAGGGCAGCATCCATATCGTCAAGCACCTAAAGACGAAGAACGCCGCCCGCGAGATAAAGCTAGACCCCGCGACGACGGAGCTGCTAATCGAGTGGCGCGAGAGCAGGAAAGCATACGCCGAGGAGATAGGCGTTCTATTCACCAACTCGTGGCTTGTCTGTTGCGACGACGGCCAGAAGGTCGTCTACAACACGTTCAAGCAACGCTGGATGTACTTCTTGAAGAGCATCGGAATGGAGCATCGCCGCCCCTATTCGATGCGCCACACGTTCGCCACGATGAACGCGAGGAACAACGTGGACGTAAAGACCCTCTCCAATCTCATGGGTCACGCAACGCCCGACTTCACGCTTTCAGTGTATGCGGGGTATCTCGAATCAGCCGCCGAGCCTGTGACGGCTAATTATCTGTCTTTCTTGGAAGCGGAGGAAGACGGTTCGCTATAGACGCTTCGGTGCTTGATAGCTCACTTAAAAACCGCTATCGCTGCTGCACTTTGATAGAGAGGCTTTAGAGCCGAGGAGGAAAAGAAACGGGATTTCCCGTTATTCTTCCCGTTGGAAACTGGTTGAAAGATTACCGAATCTATAAAACACCAGTTTAACAATCATTTTACGCACAACTGAATAGCTATATGTCATGTGCCATGAACACGGGACATGACGGATCGCTCACGACCCTGCATGCCAACTCGCCCGCCGAAGTCATCCCGCGCCTCGTGATGATGGTTCGCTATGGCATGGACCTCCCCGTCGAAATCATCGAGGAGCAGGTCGCATCGGCACTCGACCTCATCGTGCAACAGGACCGTCTCTCGGACGGTAAACGCCGCATCACGCAAATTGCCATGCGCGGCAGAGACACCGGCTCTGCACGCAAATGCCAACGCTTCACGCCAATCGTGCACTGGGACCGACGCATGCAGCGCTACGAATGGGGCGATTTGCCTGCATGGATCGAGGAGCTTCCCTTCATGGATGTTGCAGGCGAAGAGGAGGTGGCGCAATGGGTGCAATCAGTGCGATGCTGCTGATCGCAAGCATGATCGCAGCTTTCCTCTGCATCCGGAAAGCCGTGCCCTTGCTCGCGCATCTGCGGCGTACCCTGCCGCTCGCGCACGTTGACAGGCGGCTCGTGCTCGAGGGTGCCAAAAGCCGCATCGCCTCGACCAAACTGCTGGCTCCCATCCTGGGAAAAGCCCGTGAAAAGAAGCGTGCCGAAGAGTTGCAGAAGGGCATGCCCGAGCTTTTGCGCCTGCTCTGCATCGCGCTCGACTCAGGGTCATCGCTCGTCATGGCGCTGCGCTATGCGGCGGACAACTGCGACGAGCCCCTCGCCGGCGAACTCAAGCGCACGGTTTGGGATCTCGAATCTGGCCAGGGCTTCGACGAGGCGCTCGAGAAGCTGCGTGGCCGAACAGGCGGTTCGGAGTTCGCGTACCTGGCCGTCGCCATGGAGATTCAGCATCAATCCGGCGGCAGCCTCACGACCATACTCCAAAACGTCTCAACGTTGCTCCAGCAAGCCGCAGAACTCAAGGAAGATCTGCGCACCAAGACCGCACAGGGACGTCTATCGAGCCGCATCGTCGCCCTCATGCCCTTTGCGCTGCTCGGCATTCTCTCGGTCTTCTCGCCTGGATATCTGACGGGATTTCTCGCATCCCCGCTTGGCATATGCCTTTTCGCGCTTGCGATGTTGCTCGAGACGACAGGCATACTCCTCGTGCGACGTGCGCTTGCCATCGACTTCACGGTCGATCTCGAGGAGATGGTATAGATGCTTGCCGTCCTGCTTCGACTCTCTGCATGCCTGCTCGCCTGCGCGTGCGCATGCCTCTGCGTGCGGCTTGCCTGGACGCGTATCAAGCTCGTGGCACAACCACAGCGAGCCGTGAGCATCGAAGACATTCTGCGTGATCCCACCCTGAGCTTTCTGGTGTTTTGCGGCGCAGGCATCGTCATCTCCTACGCCACATCTCTCGGGTTGCTCGTGCCCTGCATCGTCCTCGCCTATGTGCTCTCGCGTCGCGCGCCTACCATGCTCGACGCACGACGGGCACGCGAGCTACGCAGCGCCTGCGACGAGCAGGTCGACGTGATGGCAGACATTGTCGCCATGGGCGTGCGTGCCGGCCTGTCCTTCGATGCGGCGCTCGACTTGTACTGCGCCAAATTCGATAACGCACTCGCTTGTCACATGCGCGAGACACAACTCGAATGGAAGAGCGGATTGGCTTCGCGCAAGGAGGCCCTGGCCGCGCTCTCGTCCCGCATCGACTCGAAAGCACTCAAACGCTTCTCCGAGACGTCCCTGCAGGCCATCCACCACGGTTCCCCACTCGCCGACATGCTGGGACGCTTCTCCGCCGACGTTCGACAGCAAAGACGTGCCGCCATCGAACGCCAGATTGCAAAGGCGCCAGTCAAGCTTCTCATTCCAACGGGAATATGCATTCTGCCCGCCATGCTCATCTTGGTCATGGGGCCGGTGCTTCTCCAATTTATCCAGACAGGTTTCTAGAAGAAAGCAAGGAGAACATCATGCAAAAGATCAAAAACCGTGCATTAGGCGCCTATATCAAGGCAACGGCAAGAATCAAGACGTTGCCTGAGAAAGGCCAAGGCACAACCGAGTACGCAATCCTTGTCGGCGTGCTTGCCGTCATCGCCATGATTGCAATCGCGGCGTTTCGTGACCGCATTGGCGAGCTCTGGGATGCAATCTCGAGCGGGATCAATGGTCTGTGATGCGCAAGCGACTGCATGAGAGCGGGCAGGCATCGGTCGAATACCTCATCGTCGGACTTACGTTCATTGCGCTCATGGGTGCGCTCGCAACCCTCTGGCGCTTCATCGCGACGGGCGGCTTGAGCTCTCTCATTCAGGCAAGCGCATCGCATGCGCTTGGATGCGTAGAAGGGATTTTCGATGCGCTCTTGTTCTGAATCGGGACAGTCGACCGTCGAAGCGGCCGTGTTGTTGCCCGTACTCTTTGTCGTGTTCGGCCTGCTGCTGCAGCCAGCCATCTTGCTCTACAACCGCTGCATCATGAACACTGCGGCCGCGGAAGCCTGCCGCCTCGTCGCAACGAGTTCGGGCGATGACGCAAGCACGCGCGCCTATATCGAGCATCGACTTGAGGCGATACCAAAAGTCCCGATCTTCCACGCCGATGAGACCTGGAGCATCGCCTGGTCATGCTCGGATGATGGAACGGCGCAGACCAGCATCGAGAACCATGTGCAGCCGCTTCCGCTCTTTGGAATCCTCGCTGGGCTCACAAACGCTGTCGACGAGAACGGTGCCGTCATTCAGCACGTGGAGCTTTCCTGCTCGCCCACCCCCAATTGGGTTGGCGAGCAGGGGTACGACCCTTCGGATTGGATCGGAAAATGGGAATGAGCAAGCATCCGTCCTTCACGCGTAGAGAGGGTGGATTTACCACGCCCGCCGCTGCCATCGCGCTCCTCGTTGTCTGTGCCTTGGTGTTTACCTGCGCGAGAGGCATAAGTGTCGGTGCGCAGTCAGGGCAAATACAATACGTCGCCGATGCGGGGGCTCTTGCGGCAGACAACGTGGTTGCCGAGTTTGTGACCGCCGCCCAGGTTGTCGATGCCACCGCCCTCTCGCTTTCGCTGCTTGGCCTCACGGTCTATGCCGTCTCGGCTGTCGCCGCATTCATCCCCGGTGGTCAGGGTGCCGCGGCTGAAATTGCAAACATGGGCTCGAAAGTGCTTCAAGCCCGAGACAAGTTTGCCGAGTCGGCAGCCAGGGGACTAGACGCGGCGCAAAAGGCACTCCCTGCCGTCTGTGCCGTACGTGCTGCCCAGGTCGTGCAAGCCAACGCGGACGCAAGTGGCATTCCCTACGCAGGCATCGCCATCACATCTCCCCCGCAAGGGATCAACGTCTCAATCCCGGATAACGAGAAGGTCAAGGAGGCAGCAGCCGAGATCGAATCGAAAGAATCCGCGATTCAAGAGGCAAGCTTGCGACAGAAGGAGGCCCAAGAGCGCGAAGACGCCGCCAAGGAGCGCGCTTGGCGAGCCGATTGCGGCAATAGCGGCATGAGCATGTATGAACGCGCTGGAAAGCTCTCGAACATTTCGGGGGCACGCAACCCCTACATCTCATCACCTGACCGCTGGACTTTTTCGGTGGGACTTGAGCGAGCAAAGGCATACTACGTCGCACGTTATGCTGCCGAACCGGGACAAGCGGCGTCAGGTTCACCCGAGGCAATTGCCGAGTCGGTTGCCCGCAAGCAGTTTTACGCCTATGCCCAGTACGAAGTGGGACGAGGATACATCGAGGTCGGAGAAAACGGAGCTGAAACACCGCATCTCGTACAGCTCGCCAGGAACACGGAACAGATCAGGGGAACCGTTCTCTACACGAGTGCGATCTATCCCGTCTCCGTCAATGGTGACAAGCGCTATTTGCACGGATACGCCAGATGCCCGACCTGCGCCGAGGGAACTCGCTCGGGACAGGCCGCGGTGAGCGCAATCGATGCTGGTACTGTCGAACGCTGCCCAACGTGCAAGTTTTCCGCAACCACCTTGGGACGCGTCCCAAGCGCCTCGACTTCCATAAGCAACGGGTTTGAATATCACTATCGGGAGTTCGTGGAGGCTTCGCGCGACTATGCCCAGGCGCTTTCCGATGGCGCAGAGGCAAAGCAAGCGCTTGATGAAGCGAAGGAGTCAATTGGCGAGCGGCTTTCGGAAGCGCTCGATTCCCTCGCAGCCAAACGATACGACCCCCAGCCACCCGGACGATACGGCTGCATCTGCGTAGTGCTTGCGCCATCCGTGCAAGCAAGTGCTATCCCCTTCGTCAGTGACGAGCCAGAATTGCCCGCACGCATCGCAATCTCTGGCGCCACGCTTGCACCCGATGCGGCAAGCGACCAAGGTAGCGTCATCTCCGGCGTCGCCGAGGGTCTCATCCCCCAGGAAAGCCTCGCCTCCGGACCAGCCAAGCTGATCTTTGGGGCGTGGTCAAGCATGCTGCTGGCGTATTCGAACACGACGGAGGGAATCAAGGGCGGCTTTCGCAAGGTCCTCGGGGCCATACCCCTCATTGGCACCACGCTCTCGGATAGTGCGGTTTCGGCCTTTGAGAATGCACTCAGTTCGGCAAGCCTCGAGCCAGCGGATCTCGATACGTACAAACCAGTGCTTGTTAACACAGCCCGCATACTCGAACGGGATTCGAGCAGCGCCGCGCAGGTCCTCGCGCGCATGAAGAACATGGCGCAAATATACGGAGCGGTTAGCACGGGCGACATGAACGCCCTCGTCAACGACATCAAGGCCGTCCCCGAAGTCGCGGGACTTCTAGACGAGTACGGGCTCGAGCTTGCAGAGATTCCGCTTGCCGACATAGGCCTCGGCACCAGCGATGGCAAGCTATATCTGCCCGTTCCCAACGATATCGATGCACGAGTCAGGGAGGCAGTTGGCAGCTTCCTTGGAACACTGGGAGGTTGACGACATGCTTCAGACACGCGAAGGCAGAGGTCGCGAACATGGGCAGATGGCGGTCGAGCTTGCCGTTGTCATGCCCGTCATCCTCATCGTGCTGGTCATCGCCGTCGATATGCTTGTCTTCGCAGGCGAGTGCGCACGCTTCGATCACATCGCTCCCCAACGCGTTCTTGCCCAAGCAGCAAGCGCCCCTATGGATGGATACGAGCTCGGTGCGCGTACCGCGGCAATACGCGCTGCCCTCGAAAGCGATTTTGCCAAAGAGGGCTCCTCGATAGAGGTGAGCTACGAAGATGCCGGGGTGGCGTTGGCAAGCATGTCGGTCTATCGCTGCACGTTTCGATTCGCGCCGTGGCCGCTCTCCATCGCAGGCGCTCCGGCGTTGCTCGAACACGAGTGCAACATCGCCGTCGACCCTTACACGCCTGGGGAGCTCCTATGACAAGCCTGGACAACATGCGCGTCGTTATCGCCACCAGCATGATCGCCCGGGCGCGCGGGTTGCTTGGCACGCGTGCGGAATGGGGTGACGGCGGTCGCGTGCTCGTGCTCGTGCCCTGCAAGAGCGTGCACACCATCGGCATGCGCTACGCCCTCGACATCGCCTTCGCTGACCGGAACGGTATCGTGCTGCGCTCCGAGCGCAACGTAAGGCCGGGACGCCTGCTCTCATGCCGCAAGGCGGCGTTCGTGCTGGAGCGGCCACACAATCCGGAAATGTCGTGGCCAGAAAACGATGATGTCATTCCCTATGAAGTTACATAGCCCCGAACAAAAGTAGTATCAGTATTGGTATAATATGAGCAAAATTAAGAAGTACCTTGAACAAATGCGACGCAATCCAAACAACGTAAGGTTTTCAACCTTGTGTCTTATTTGCGACCATTATTTTGGAAGACCGCGACAAAGCGGAACCTCGCATCGCGTATACGAAAAGCCGTGGGCAGGTGATCCTCGTATCAATATTCAGAACAGCCGCGGAAAGGTAAAACCATATCAGGTCAAACAGGTCTTGGATGCAATCGAGAAACTGGGTGAGTGGAAGAATGGAAATCGCTGATCGATACACATATCGCGTGTTCTGGTCGGACGAGGACAACGAATACGTGGCCACCGTCGCCGAGATGCCATCGATGTCATGGCTTGAGCCAACGCAAGCAAACGCACTCGAAGGCCTGCGCAAGGTAGTGGGTGATGTTATTGCCGACATGGAGGCAAACAACGAGCCCGTCCCCGCGCCCTTTCGGGATCGTCATTACTCGGGCAAATTTCTCGTGCGTATCCCGCCAGAGCTCCACTGCCAACTTGCCATCGAGGCAGCTGAGGAGCACGTATCACTCAATCGGCTCGTCGCCTCCAGGCT
>CABURF010000059.1 GCA_902493755.1 uncultured Coriobacteriia bacterium | reverse complement strand
GCGTCGTCGAAGCCGGCGTCGAGCGCCTCCGCCGCCCTGGGCGCCACCTCCCGGTAATCGGCGATGATCTCGTCCCGCCGCGCCCTGGCGCCGGCGATCGTCGGGCTGTTGAACATCTCGACGAGCTCCGAGCGCAGCCCCGCGCGCAGGTGCTTGGGCGCGGCGTCGGCCACGTTGCGGGCGAAGTGGGCCTGGCAGCGCTGCCAGGGGACGTCGGGGAAGGTGCGGTGGAGGGCGGCGACCAGCCCGTCGTGGGCGTCGGAGGTGAACATCGACATCCCGTCCAGCCCCCGCCGCCTCAGGGCGCCGAGGAACGCCTCCCAGCTCCCCTCGCTCTCGCCGTCGGCCAGCTCGAAGCCGATGACCTCCTTGCGGCCGGACGGTGTCAGGCCGATGGCGATCATCAGGGCCTTCGAGACGATGCGGTGCCCCTCGCGGACCTTGAGGTAGGTCGCGTCGGCCATGACGAAGAGGTAGCCGCGGTCGATGGGGCGGGTGCGGAAGGCCTCCACGGCCGCGTCCAGCTCCCCGCAGGCCTCCGAGACGGCCTGCTTGGAGAAGCTCCTGCCGCATATGTCCTCCATCACGCGCCCGACCTTGGCCGTGGAGACCCCCGCCACCACCATCTCGGCCATCACGGTGACGAGGGCCGCCTCGCTCCTCTTGTAGTTGTCGAACACCAGGGTCCTGAACGGCACGTTGCGATGGCGCGGCACGGCGAGCTCGATGGACCCGATGCGGGTGGTGAGGGGGCGCGCCCTGACGCCGTTGCGGCTGTCGGTGCGCCTCTCGGTGCGTTCGTAGGGCCCGGCGTGCAGCTGCTCTGCGGACTCCGCCCTGAGGACGCAGTTGAGCGCTTCCTGGAGAAGCATCCGGAAGGCGTCCCCGCAGTCGGCCTCCAAAAGGCGTAGCACTTCCGCCTGATCGAGGGTAACATTGATCTGAGCCATGTTCGACCTCCAAGTCTCTATGCGGTTTGGCGATTGCAAGTTTACTTGGAAGGCGGGCCTCTGGCTCACTCCCGCCTTTTACACCACTTTATAGACGTGACTGAGAGCGCGGCCACAGGAGCACATTTCATGGCGAAATCGCCCTGGAATGCGGTGTTGTGGTCGAGGAAACGACCACAGGAGCACGCCACTTGGCAGATAACATAGAGTCTGCCATGTTTTGTGCCCCCATGAAGGGACTCACAGCCATAGCGCCGCAGCACGCGACACTAGCCCACCCCGTACCAGCCGATACCCTCGTCCTGCCAACCAAAGGACAGCAGCGTCTGGAACTCGCCCCAGTCCGTCGTGTAATGGTGGTTGTTGGCGAAGGCGTTGGGATTGTAGGCGCGGTACAGCGGCACGGCCTGCGAGTAATCGGAGAACCAGCCACCCTCCTCCCAGGTCCAGCCGGCATCCACGAGCATGTCGCGCTCGATCTCGCTCATGGTGTAGTGGTGCTCGCCGGCGAACGCGTTATAGAGGCGGTAGACCTGTACGCCCTCGGTGGGCGCGGTCCAGCCCTCGCCCTCATCGTCCCAGCCAGCGGCAATCACGGCGTCTCGCTCGACGGGAGAGGACGTGTAGAAGTGCTCGCCGGAGTTGGGGTTGTAGAGGCGGTACATTACCTGGGTCGAAACGCCTTCGTTATCGTCACCGACGGTAGAGTCGGGAGACGAAGGGTTTGCAGGCTGGTCGGGATCCAAGGGCGTGTCTGGCGTGGGCTCCGACGGCTCAGCGGGCTTGGGGTTTTCAAAAGCAAGCTTCTGGATACCATTGATGCTATAGAGATTGCGGGGGTTGGAGAGGTCGATGGTCGAATAGGCGACCACACCCGTAGAACTCATGGGACATGCCTGGTAAAAGGCCCCTCTGTTCCCATCCGAGCAGTAGCATAGGTAGTGGCCAGACGTCCAGTCGAAGCCATACTCCGCGTAATGGCCATAGAGGTTATCGATCTTGGTAAACCCGCCGATGCGTTCGGCAAATTGGCAAAGCGCGGCTGGCGAAATATATGAATCCCAGCGGTTCGTTATGAAGTAAGGGTCGTTCGGCTGCGAAGCAAGAGTGAGCGGATAGCTGTGCTCATCATTGGTCAAATACTTGAAGTGCGATAACAAGTGGTCACTTACCGCCTCCATCTTCTCGAACTTGTCCATGTTGCTCGTCGTCGCCTGAGCAATGATCGAGTCCATCCACGCATCATGCGCCTGTGTGTAGTCACCGATGGTCAAGCTGAACTTGTCGGCGATGACATAGCCGTTCTTCTGGTACTCACGCACCTCGAAGTCGAACGTGCCAGAGTCTTCCGTATTAAAAACCCAGATATAACCGCCATCGACCCTGATCTTTTCGGCTTGAGTAAAGACATATTCGTCCTTAAATTCGATATCGGGATACATGAGGGAAGCACCTGCGATGCTGCACATCCCGGCATCGGTTGCAAACCCAAATGAGTTAGGATCGGGATTATCCGTCTTGACGTAAATCGGGTACGTGCAACCATCGTATATCGTAGTGCTCGCGCTGCTGAGCGCATAAAACTCGTAGGTGTACTTGGGGTCTTGGGCAAGGTGATTGGAGTAATCCGGGGCATCGAACGTCGTCACCGCACTCCAGGGGCTGTAAGTCGATGAATCGCCTGGACTCGTACTTCCGTCGGTATTCTTGTAGCTGCGCACCTTCATATAATACGTCTGCCCGCCACGAAGATTCTGATACGCCCAGGAACCCAGCACGCTCAGATGCGCATAACCTTGGTCATTCCACTCATAATCCGAGGTAGTCACGCGCGGGTCCGAGAAATCCGAAGACGAGGAGACATAGGCTTGAAAGCCCGTGTACGCCGTCCCAAATTCGTTGCCGGGGCACAAGAGTTCTAGCATGACATAAGGAGCATCCAAGCTCCATGGATTGCATTCGTACGAGTAGATCGATGGTACGTACAGGGATTGGTCAATCTTCTCGGCTGCATGGGCACTCGGACACGCGCCCATCGTCAGGGTAAGCATCAAGGCACCCGCGAGAAACGCACTCGTGAGCTTGCTGAGGACTTTGATCATGACGGTGCCTTCTCGATGGCGCGTCTACTTGCCAGCGAGCTCGTGCTTGTACTCGATGATGGCCTTGCGGTACTCGGGCATCGCGACACCGAGAATTTCCGTCGCGAGGATCGCGGCGTTCTTGGTGCCGTTGATGGCCACGCAGGCCAGGGGCACGCCCGTGGGCATCTGCACCGTGGAGAGCAGGGAGTCCATACCGCCCAGGTCACTCGTCTTCATGGGTACGGCAATGACAGGCAGCGGCGTGTGCGATGCCACGACGCCACCGAGCGCTGCGGCCTTGCCGGCACCAGCGATGATGACCTTGAGACCACGCTCCTCGGCGCTTGTCGCCCAGTCACGCACATCATCGGGATTACGATGCGCAGAGTGGATGACGAACTCGTAGGGCACGCCAAACTTCTCGAGCATCTCCTTGCAGCCCTCGAAATCCGGAGCATCCGATTTGGAGCCAAGGATGATTCCTACCAGCGGTTTTTCTGCGGACATCTCTTCTCCTCACTCATGCAACCGCACAGATGCCTGTTCTCTGCGGAGCCCTACATTCTATGGCGCAACGCATCGCATATGAGCGCGGCGATAACGGTCTTCGAATCCTCGATGCGGCCGTCGAGGACGGAGTCGATGAGCGACTCTACACTCACCCACTCAGCGACGACGAATTCGTCATCATCCGGATGCGCCGAGCCCGGCACGAGGTCCGTCGCCATGTACAGGTGGATAATCTCGTCGCTATAACCCACGGCCACGGCAATGGAGGCAAGGCGACGAATTTGCCCTGCCACGTACCCCGTCTCTTCGGCGAGCTCGCGGCGCACGGCATCTTCAGGATCCTCGCCAGGGTCGATCTTGCCTGCGGGAACCTCGATGGTCACGCGCTCGAGCGCCGTACGGTACTGACGCACGATGAGCACGCGGCCCCGGTCGTCGAGCGCGATGACGCATACCGCACCGGGATGACGAATGACCTCGTGCTGCGTCTTGTGCCCGTTGGGCAACTCGATGTCGACGGAATCGACCTTGACCAGACGTCCCTCGAAGCTGCGTACGGAACTGAGGATCTTCTCGCTAATCGCGGGATCCTCGAAGTGCTCGATTAGCTCTCCCATGCGCTGCGGCCCCTCATGGCACGGGCGCCGATGTCGCGACGCATGAACTTGCCGTCCCAGTTGATGAGGTCGCAGGCCTCGTAGGCGCGGTCGCGCGCGGCCTCGAAGGTATCACCGAGTGCGGTGACGTTGAGGACGCGGCCTCCGTTGGTGTAGACCTTGCCGTCGACGACCTTGGTGCCGGCATGGTAGACGTGCACGCCTGGCAGCGCGTTAGCCTCGTCGATACCCGTGATCTCGTGGCCCTTCTCGTAATCGCCAGGGTAGCCCTCGCTCGCGAGCACGACGCTCACAGCCCACTCGGGGCGCCAGGAAAGCTCGACTTCGTTCAGGCGCTGCTGGGCAGTCGCGACCATGACGTCGACCAGGTCAGTCTCGAGACGCGGCAGAACGACCTGCGTCTCCGGATCGCCGAAGCGCGCGTTGAACTCGAGCAGCTTGGGGCCTTCCGGCGTAAGCATGAAGCCGCCATACAGGACACCCCGGTAGTCGATGCCCTCCTCGCGCAGACCGGCGACGGCGCGCTCCATGATGTCAATCATGGTCGCGTGCTCCTCATCGGTGACGATGGGCACCGGCGAATACACGCCCATGCCGCCCGTGTTGGGGCCTTCGTCATTCTCGTAGGCACGCTTGTGATCCTGCGAGGGAGCCATGGGGAGCACGGTAATGCCATCGGTAAAGGCGAGCATGGAGCACTCGGGGCCGGTCATCATCTCCTCGATGACGACCGTGGAGCCCGCCTCGCCAAAGCGACCGTCAAAGCACTCGCAAATGGCTTCATCGGCCTCCTCCTTGGTGAGCGCAACCGTGACGCCCTTGCCCGCCGCCAGACCGTCGGCCTTGACGACGATGGGAGCGCCATGCTCGTTGAGATAGGCGAGCGCGGAATCGCAATCCGTGAAGGTGCCATATGCCGCCGTGGGCAGATCGTACTTCATCATGAGGCTCTTGGAGAAGTCCTTGGAGCCTTCGAGACGCGCACCCGCAGCACCGGGGCCGAAGCAATCGATGCCAGCCCCGCGCACGGCATCGGCGACACCAGCGACAAGCGGAGCCTCCGGGCCGATGACCACAAGCTCGCAACTATTGGCGCGGGCAAAGTCGACGACGGCCAGTCCGTCCTCAATCTCGAGATCGACGTTGGTGCCGAGCTCTGCCGTGCCACCGTTACCAGGCGCGATGAAGAGCTGGTCGCACGAGGGCGACTCGACAAGCGCCGTGGCGATGGCGCACTCGCGCCCGCCGCTTCCCAAAAGCAGGATATTCATGTTAGTTCCATCCTCTCATGATGGTCTGGTCGCGATCAGGACCAACCGTGACGATGCTGATGGGAACACCCGCGAGCTCCTCGAGGCGCTCGACGTAATCGCGAGCCTCCTGCGGAAGCTCCTCGTAGGTGCGACAGGCGGAGATATCACATTGCCAGCTGGGCATCTCCTCGTAGATGGGCTTGGCATGGTGGAAGGCCGTCTGCTGGCTCGGGACGTTTTCGTAGACAACGCCGTCGGCCTCGTAAGCCGTGCAGATCTGGATCTTGTCGACGGCGCCGAGCACGTCGAGCTTGGTAAGCGCGAGGTCGGTGAGACCGTTGACGTCGGCTGCGTAGCGGATGATGACGGCGTCGTACCAACCGCAGCGACGCTTGCGCCCCGTGGTGACGCCGACCTCGTGGCCAGCCTCTCCCAATGTCTTGCCGTATTCGTCGAAGAGCTCCGTGGGGAACGGACCACTACCGACACGTGTCATGTACGCCTTGGCGATGCCAAGCACGCGATCGATACGCGTGGGACCCACGCCCGTACCCGTCATGGCGCCGCCTGCCGTGCAGTTGCTCGAGGTGACGAAGGGATAGGTGCCGTGGTCGATATCGAGCTGCGTGGCTTGCGCGCCCTCGAAGAGCACCGACTTGCCAGCACGTAGCTCGGAGTTGAGCAGCTGACTTGCATCGACGACATGTTTGCGAATCATGTCCGCATAGCCAAGATACTCGTCTAGGATCTCATCAACGGTGAACGTGGGCATGTCGTAGACGTTTTGCAGGATGTCGTTCTTGATGGCAAGCGCCGTCTCGAGCTTCTCGTGCAAGATCTTCTTGTCGAGCAAGTCCTGGATGCGGATGCCAATGCGTGCGTACTTGTCCTGATAGCACGGGCCGATGCCGCGGTTGGTGGTGCCGATCTTGTTGGCACCCAAACGCGCCTCGGTGGCACGAGAACGCGATGGTAGGGCATGATGACGTGTGCGTTGCTGCTGATGAGAAGACGCTCCGTAGAGATGCCCTGCTCCTCGAGCCCGGCCATCTCGTCGCAAAGCACCTTAGGGTCGACAACGCAGCCATTGCCGATGAGCGGCGTCACGCTCTCGTACATGATGCCTGATGGAATAAGGTGCAAGGCGAGCTTGGTGTCTCCGTAGATGACAGTGTGACCGGCATTGTTTCCGCCCTGGAAGCGGACGACGTAATCGTAGTCGGAAGCAAGCAGGTCCGTGACCTTGCCTTTGCCCTCGTCGCCCCACTGGGTCCCAACTAATATAGTGCCTGACATGTGGTTCTCCTTAATGAGAGGCTCAGCGCATTCGCGCGAAACATCATTGTATCGAATGTGAAGGGCTATACGCAGAGGATTCGAGGGGAATGCGAGGGAGCCACCCTAGTATCTGTCATCCGGACGAGCGAGGTTATCGAAGCGCGTGAACTCGCTCTGGAATGCCAGGCTCACGGTGCCGATGGGGCCATTGCGG
>CABURF010000058.1 GCA_902493755.1 uncultured Coriobacteriia bacterium | reverse complement strand
ATGTCTTACCCGTGCCTGTGGGACCAAGCATAAGGATGTTGCTTTTGTCTATTTGCACATCGCTCTTTTGCGTCGCGTCATAGCGCTTGTAGTGGTTGTAGGTCGATACAGCCACGATCTTCTTCGCGAGCTCCTGCCCGACAACGTACTCGTCAATCTGGGCCTTGAGCTCGTGCGGCTTGGGAACGGGCGCCATGATAGGCTCGCCCTCCTTGCGCTTGGGCTGCTGCACGGGCGCACCCATGCCAAAGGGACTGCCGCTGCCGCTGCCCGTGAAAAAGCCAATGGGACTCCAGCCGCCAAAGGGGCCATTGTTGGCATTGTCGTTGGAATTCTCGCCATCGACGGGTTCGCCGTCGACTTCCTCGATCTGGTTGCCCTGCTCATCGGTAGTCGTGCGCGCAGGTTTGTTGTCATCAGTATTCTGCCTCGGCATGGTAAAACCAAAGAGCTGTGACATCTTGTTGACCTCGCGCTCAAGGCAAGCGGGGCATACGGGCGTGTTGGGAGGCAGCGTCACAAGCGCGCCGCCGGCTTCCTCTTCGGTCTTGCCGCAGAAGCTGCAGCGCCTATTCGAGTTGCCGGTCGTGGTATCGGACATGAAATGGTCCCTTCATCGTGCGGCTTGCATGCACCCGCAATTGAAAACATGGCGACTATATTGCCCCATTTGCTCCACTGCAGGCGAGATGGACAATGAATCGTTACCGAACGGAGCATATGCACAGGAGGCGTGCTTCCCCAACGCGCCTCCTTACGCTCTAGCTATTCGACGACTTCCTGGATGATGAGCTCGAGGACGAAGATGACTTTGACTCACCGCTCGAGCTGTCCTGAAGCGTGACCTTTGCTGAAGCGGGTGGCGTATAGCCCTCTTTGTAGGGACTCCCATGAAGCGCCGCGTAGGAGGTGTACGCATAGACGGGGCCATCGACGTAATTACTATTCACGTTATCGTCATTGAACTCGGAATTAAAGTTGTCGAGATTTTCGAATAGGGACTTGCCCTCCTTGAAGTTCTGGTCCATCACCGCGAAGACATCCTGGTACATGACCGCCTGCCAATCACCGTTTATGGTAGAAGCGCCAATGGGCAGCTGAGCGGATTCCATCGACTCGACGTCCATGCCCTTCATGTTCATGGCAAGCGAGATGATTCTGTCAACGCTCATGTTCGTCTCGACGCATTTGGAGAGGCTCTCTATGAGGGCGGGCATTCTGGTGATGTCCTGGGCAAGCACTTCCTTGGCGATGGCTTTGATGAGGTTGCGCTGGTTGAGCGTACGCTGATAATCGCCCATCGCGTAGGCGCCCTGGTCGATGGGCCACCCATGACGACAACGCGCGAGCACAAGTGCCTGCTCACCGTTAAGAAGAACCTCGTCGCCTGCGGGAAGGATAATATCCGGCTTGCTCTCGTCCATGTTGTAGTCAGCCGTTCCTTCGGGAACTTCGACGGTGACGCCCCCAAGCGTATCGACCAAGTCGAGGAAGCCCTGGAAATAGACGATTGCGTAATAATTGATTTTGATATCGAGCATCTTGTTGAGCGTGCTTACGAGCAGATTATAGCCACCATACTCGATGACGGAATTGATTTTGCCGTAACCATGACCGTCAATCTTGACGCGCAGGTCACGAGGTATGGAGAGGATGCTGCCCTTCTGAGCCTTCTCGTCAACGCGAGCAACCATGATCGAATCCGAGCGCTCGCCATCGTTGTACTCGTCTACAGGTTCCCACCCCTCGCGGGCATCACTGCCCATGAGAAGAACGTAATATGGCTCGTCTGCCGCAGGGGCGGCAAGGTTGGTGACATCCTGATTGCCCTTGATGTTGTTGGCGATGTTGTTGTACCACAGTGCCGCAGCAACACCACCGCAGACAAGCACCACCACGAGTGCGATGACAATGCCGAAGGCGATCTTCTTGCCCCGCGACATGCCGCGCTTGCGCCCAACGTAGTTGTCAGGCGCATACTCGGATGCTGCATTGCCAGAGGACGCATGGGAACGTACGTGCTGTTGTGCGTTGGCACGCACGGGAACATTTGTCCTCGAATACGTACCAGCATGACCCTGGGCGTTAGAACGCGTGTGGCTAGTAGCCTGTCGCACACGACGGGAGGAGTGCTGCGAAGTCTGGCGGACATCAGGCGTGCCCTGACGCTGATATCCTGACCGCGAGCGGGATCGTGCGGCACTTTCGCGTAGGTCTTCCTGTGATCCGGAACGGGCGTTTCTGTTCTGCGCGCTATAACGAGCGCTCCGCTGCGAACCAGGTTGAGGCCTCCTGCTTGCGCCGGAACGGCGGCTGTCCCGCGCGCCATATCTGTTTCTATTGTCGTTGGCGCGGTTCCGGTTGGATCGGCGGTCCTCTCCTCGTTTAATCGGGAACACATTCGAGCCCGCAGACGAAAGCCATGGCGGGCATGTACGGCTCCGTATCCTAGCACTTATCCCAAACGGAACCTATTAAAGTTGCAAAATGTCCACAGAAGCAGCCGATGGAAGGGCTATTCACCTAGCTGCTCGGAGTAATCGAGCCATGCGTCCTCAAGCGTTGAAAGCTCAGCCTCAAGCTGCGAAATCTTGGCTTGCTGTTCACCCAGGGCGACATAATCCGTTCCATCTCAAGTAGCTCCTCGCGGGCACGCTCGAGCTTGCTGCGCACGCTACCCATCTTGCGCTCGGTCGAAGTGCGCTTCTTGCGCAGCTCACGCAACTCGCGTTGCAAGGGCACCGCGTTGCCACCACCGGCAGAAGCGGACGGAGCAGGTGTCGCCACTCGGTTCGCTTGCTCCCTACGCTCAAGCTCCTCAAGATACCCATCGACACCACGCGGCATATGGATGAGCTCGCCATCAATGAGGGCGTACTGGTCATCGGTGACGCGTTCGACCAGATAGCGGTCATGGCTCACGATGAGCAGCGTGCCGGGCCACGAGTCAAGCAGGGTCTCGAGTTGGGCAAGCATGTCGGTGTCGAGATCGTTGCCCGGCTCGTCGAGGATAAGTACGTTGGGGCGATCGAGCAAGATAAGCATGAGCTGCAGGCGACGCTTCTGCCCGCCGGACAGGTCGCGCACCGGACAGCTAAGCTGGTCTGCCTCGAAGCCCAACTCTTCGAGCAGCTGCATAGGGGACATGGTCTTGCCATCGGCCATCTCGACGTAAATCTTATGACGGTTGCATACTTCGCGCACACGATCATCGCCAAGTTCGTCAAGCTCGCTCAGTTGCTGAGTGAGCACGGCGAACTTCACCGTCTGACCAATCTCGACACGGCCGCGACTAGGACGAATCTTGCCCTCGAGTAACTTGAGCAAAGTCGTCTTCCCTGCACCATTGGCGCCAAGAATCGCAATGCGCTCCCCTGCCCCGATATTCCACTCGAGCGGTTTGATAATCTCCTTGCCGCCAAGCTCGACGCTTGCGTCACGCACGTGGATGACCTTCTTGCCCAGGCGCGACATGGCCGTGCGACGCAGCTCCACCTTTTTGCGCAGCGGCGGCTCATCGGCGATGAGCGCTTCGGCCGCCTCGACGCGAAAGCGCGGCTTGGTCGAGCGTGCCGGTGCGCCGCGAGCGAGCCAAGCGAGCTCGCGTCTCAGGATGTTCTTGCGCTTGGCTTCGGCAACGCGTGCCTGGCGCTGTCGCTCCACGCGCTGCATGATGTATGCGGAATAGCCGCCTTCAAAGGGCGTGACGATGCGGTCGTGCACCTCCCACATGTTGAGGCAAACCTCATCGAGAAACCAGCGATCGTGTGTGACGAGAAGCAACGCTCCCTCGTTATCGCGCCAGCGCGTCTTGAGATGCTCGGCCAGCCAGTGAATGCCCTCGATGTCCAGATGGTTGGTGGGCTCGTCCATCATGAGCACATCGTAGTCTCCAATGAGAACGCGGGCCAGGTCGACGCGACGGCGCTGCCCACCCGACAGCGTGCCAATCTCCGCATTCCAATCGAGATCGCTCACAAGATGCGCGAGAACCGCGCGAACACGGGCGTCTCCCGCCCATTCGTATTCGGGACGGTCGCCAACGATGGCATGCCCCACAACATCATCGTCATCGAGCGCGTCCTTTTGCGCGAGCATACCAACCGTGACGTTGCCCGTGCGCACGACGCGGCCATCGTCGGGCGAGGCTTCGCCTGCCAGAAGCTTGAGCAACGTGGACTTGCCATCGCCGTTGCGTCCGACGATGCCGATGCGGTCACCCGAGTTGACGCCAAGCGTCAGGGAGTCGAAGAGCCGCGCCGTAGGGTATTCGAGCTGGATGTTCTCGCAGCCGAGGAGGTATGCCATGCGCTATAGGCCCCGCTCGCGGCCCCAGAAGAAGAGGGCAACCGTGCCCGGTCCCGTATGGCTACCGATAGTCGTGCCGATGCTGTAGATCTCGACCTTGCCGCGTATCTTGGGGAAGCGCTCCTCGACGAGATCCGCCACTGCGCGCGCATCCTCCATGCAATCGCTTTCGCTGATGAAGACGGGGCCGTCATAATCGAGGCCCTTGTCGGCGGTCTGCTCCATCTTCTCGACGATGCGCTTGATGACCTTCTTCTTCGAGCGAATCTTCTCGCGCGGAATGAGCCGCCCGAGCGAATCCATGTTAAGGAGCGGACAAATGCCGAGCATCGAGCCCACAAAGCCGCTCAGCGGCTTCACGCGACCACCCTTGATATAGAAGGTGAGATCCGTGGAGAAGAACCAGTGCCAATCATGAAGCTTGTGAGCTTCGGCCCAATCCCTCAGCTCGTCAATTCTCATGCCCGCAGCGCGGTTCTCGGACAGCGCCTGCATGAGTAGGCCAAAACCGCTTGAAGCGGCGAGGGAATCGACAACGTAGATTTTGCGATCGGGAAACTCAGCAGACAGCGTCTGGGCAGCTATGCGCGCCGACTCGACCGTGCCCGAAATGCCCGATGAGAGCGAGACGTGCAGCACGTCTTTGCCCTGCTCGAGAAACGTGCGGAAGAATGCCTCGTATTCACCCGTACCGATAGCTGCCGTCTTGGTCTCGGCGCCATCCTTCATCGCCTGATAGAACTCGTCGAAGGAAACCGTCTGACCCAAGTCATCCGAATATTCGGCGCCATCAATGTAGAAATGGAAGAAGATACATTCGAGACCAAGCTCCTGGATCTTGTCGGGCGTCAGGTCAACCGTCGACTCGCAGCTCAAGACATAATCAGACAATGGAACCTCCTTATAGCATGCAGCGCACGGACTTTGCGCGTATCTGTATATTTTCCCGCATCACAAGGAGCATTTCCAGCTGGAAAAATGGAATGAATCGCGCAAGCTAACGACTGCGAGTTCATGACCTTATCAGAAAGGCGCGTGGCGCCCGGAGCATTCCGGACGCCGCGCTAAAGGAGGGAGTAACGCACAACCTGGATGACTTCACATGAGCCCTCTGGGGGGGGGATGAACAAGGGCGCGGGATATCTGCGATATCAAACCAGGTAGATGCTAATGGAGTGCGTTGGACAGGAGTTGACGCAGCGACCGCATCCAACGCAGTTCTCAGGAGCAGGTGCCCATGCCTTGATCTTGCCGTCGGTCTTTCTTGCACGTAAAACGTCATTTCTCGGACATTTGGAAATGCAGTTCATGCATCCCGTGCAGTAGTCTTCGGAAATCCTGACACGAGGACTGTTCTTGTAGAAGCCCGGAGGCGGTCCGTATGCTCCCATTCCGGGCTCCCATCTAGGCCAAGTGGATGACGTGGGGGATACGTCATCCACCGTAATCTACTTCTACTTCTTGAGCTCCCAGTTGGAAAGGTTCGCATAGGCCTTGTCCCACACGGTGTCATGCTTGCCATCGTATTGGTCGATGGGAATCGCGTCATCCGTGCCATCAGATGGATCAATGCAAGGATAGATCTTGCAAAGTAGACCACGCGTGCACCAAGTGGCGGTCATCTGATCGGCCTTGTCCGGGTCATCGTCGACAAGCACGTTACCGGCAGCGTCGAACACACCCTGGCTCCACGGCTCCTCGGCGGGAAGCTCGGGATACCACCAGCTCGGCGGTACCTGCACGACGCCTTCGGGGATATCCCATCCCAGATGTGCCTTCTGGCGAATACGACCCATCGGCGTCTCGATCCAGATCCAGTCACCTTCCTTGATGTGCAGCTTGCGTCCATCATTGAAGTGCATCCACGTGTAGGGATACGGCTCGACCGTACGCGTACCATGTCCCGGCGTGCGGAACTCGGAGTGATAGAGCGGGCTCACGCGACCAGAAATCGTAAGGCGGAACGGATACTCCTTGGCCATTTCGGGATTACCGAGCGGCGACTCCGGCTCGCGATAGACGGGGATGGGATCATAGTCGAGGTCCTCGAGCACCGAGGCGTAGATCTCGGCCTTGCGCGAGTTCGTCGCGAATCCCATGATCTGGCCATTGTCGAGGCGCTTGGCGTACTTGTAGTACTCGGTCGGATACGGGAAGTACGTACCCATGTTGACGGCCTTCTCGTAATCCAGATCCGGGACGCGCTCGACCGTGTACTCGATCGCCTGCTCGTAGGTCTCCCACGGCCAGTCCTTTTCCTGACCCATAGTCCACGCGGCGCTCCTCATAGGGCTCGACACCGCGGTCACCCACGGTGATGAAGTCCATGGAGTCCTCGGACGTGGTGCACAGCGGACGCTCCATCCAGTCGCAAGCGGGCATGATGTAGTCGGCCAGTGCCGCGGTCGGCGTCTTCCAGTACTCGACGGAGACGAGCAGGTCGAGGTTCTTGAGGGCCTTGTACATCTTCTTGGTGTTGGGCGCCCAGGCAAGCGGATTGGATTCCCAGCAGATCATCGCCTTGATGGGATACGGATCTCCATCGATCATGGCATCCATGACAAGCGACGGCGAACAAAGCATCTGATGCAACATTGGACGCGGCACGCC
>CABURF010000057.1 GCA_902493755.1 uncultured Coriobacteriia bacterium | reverse complement strand
TTCTGCGGCGAACGACCCCAAAATCAACACAATCGCGAAGGGGCGTCGGGAGCGACCGCTATAGGCTGAAGAGGCGTGAGATGGTGTCATCAGCCGGCTCGTTCAGCATGTTGTAGAGCCTTCGTGGAACAGCGTCGTCAAGATACCTGCATAGGGTCTCAATGCTGTACGGCATGTTTCCGACGAACCAGTGCGTGACACCGCCGACTTCGGCATCTGCCAATGCCACAATCTGGAATTCCAACTCCGGATCGAGCTTTTCGTGCTTGTAGTCGACGATTGTCTCGCGCAGCGTCTGGATACGCCGACGCTTGGCATGCTCGAAGAGTGATTGATAGCCTTCCATGCCAAAGCCCCATCGATAGAGCGTGTCGTGTTCGGCAAATGCGGTCGTGTTGAGGAAGTTTGCTTGGAACCAGTTGAGGGTGCGTCCCGTCTGGAAGAGGAAATGCTCGGCGATGACGCCGTAGTGCCACTGGCATATGTCCCATTTGTCCTTGAAATGATAGTAGAAGGTCGCGCGCGATATGCTCGCTTCGTTGCAGATCTGGGTTACGGAGATCTCGTCGAAGGGCTTCTCCTTCAGCAGCTTCTCAAAGGCGTTCACAACAGCGAGTCGAGTTTCGTTCAGGTTGAACCCAAAGACCTCATTCATCATAGCCCCCCCTCTTCGATTTTCCCCTTCTTTAATGTACTCGCCTTTATCAGTTTTTTATGACATTCAGACAAAAAGAATTGAATTGTAAGAAAAAGCCTGACGTGGAGTAAATAATGGAAGGAAGCTTTAGAAAGTGCAAAGCTCAAGGTCCTCTCGCCTAAGCATATAGTATTGATTGTATGGCCAATTCGAGCTGCTCGGTTACATTGGAAGTTTTATCTGCCGTGTCCCCTGCCTAATCTCTCAATTAGAGAACTCTGACAGTAGCGGAGTTAGGGAAACGAGGTTCGCGAGAACCGAGACCCAGGGCATGGCAAGACATTGCCATGCAAGGAGAGAGGAGTGAGGATTATGGCAGAACATGGAGTGGAGGGCTACAACAACAGTGGCGTGTCGACGCAGCTCGTCGGCGACTACGTTGAAGTCCCGCACAAGCACCCCTGGCGTTACGAGGAGGACGGCTTGACCGTCACCCGCGGTAGCGCATGGTCGGGCCCGGGCTGCCACGATGGCTGTGGTGTCCTGCTGTACACGGACAAGGACGGCAAGTTCGTCAAGTGCGAGGGCGACCCCGAGAACCCCTACAATCGCGGACGCCTGTGCGTGCGTTGCCTGGACGTGCCCGAGGTGACCTACCACAAGGACCGTCTCCTGTATCCGATGAAGCGCGATCCCAAGGACCGTGGCAAGGACAAGTGGGAGCGTATCAGCTGGGAAGAGGCCATCGACCTGGTGGCGACGACCTTCCTCGATATCAAAGAGAAGTACGGCGCCGAGTCCGTCGTTTTCGGCCAGGGTACAGGTCGTGATATCGCCGCCTACATCACGCGTCTGTGCTGGTCGTTCGGCTCGCCCAACTATGTGCTGTTCCTGTCGGGCTGCGCCTGCTACCTGCCGCGCGTCGCCGGCATGGCTGCCACGGCCGGCTCGTTCTGGGTTGCCGACTGCTCGCAGCAGTTCGCCGATCGCTACGACAATCCCGAGTACAAGGTTCCCGAGACGATGTTCATCTGGGGCAACTACCCCCTGCGCGCGAACTCCGATGGCTTCTACGGCCACTGGGTCGTCGACCTCATGAAGCGCGGTATGGAAGTCGTCATGATCGACCCCAAGGTTACCTGGTTGTCGTCCCATGCCAAGATTCACCTGCCCATCCGTCCTGGCACTGACGCGGCGCTCGCCCTGGGCTTCCTCAACGTCATCATCAACGAGGACCTCTACGATCATGACTTCGTCGATCGTTGGACCTACGGCTTTGACGAGCTCGCCGAACGCGTGCAGGAATACACGCCGTCCAAGGTCGCGGACATCACCTGGATTCCCGAGGAGAAGATCGTCGCGGCCGCCCGTCTTCTGGCCAGCAGCAAGCCCGCGACCATGCAGTGGGGCGTCGCGGTCGACATGACCAAGGAGGCCCTGCCGGCTTCCCAGGCAATCGCCGCATGCTTCCAGATCACGGGTAACGTCGACGTGCCTGGCGGCATCATCGCCCCACCCGAGATTCTCAACTACGCCGGCGGCTGGGGTCGCGAGCTTTGCCCCGAAGAGACGTGGAAGAAGCGCATCGGCCTGGACATGTATCCGCTGCTCAACTTCGGTTTCCAGATCGCCCAGCCCGACGAGCTGCGCCACACCATGGTGACCGGCGAGCCTTACAAGATCCATGCCACGTGGCTCCAACAGAACAACACGCTGTCCTGCATGTCCGCCGACCCGCAGGAGACCTATGCCGGTCTCATGAACTGCGATTTCAACGTATCGGTCGACCTGTTCATGACCCCGACCATCATGGCGACGTCCGACGTGGTGCTCCCGGCCGCGACCTTCCCCGAGCGCGATGGCATTCGCGTTGGTGACGGCGTGCAGCGCGGCGAGGTCATCAACAAGGTGTGCCAGGTGGGCGAGTGCAAATCCGACATGGAGATCAACCTCCTGCTCGGCAAGCGCTTCAACCCGGAGGCATGGCCGTGGGAGAACGTCGACGAGATGTTCAGCGCCATGCTCGAGGCTCAGACGCCCTACAGCTTCCAGGACGTCCGCGAGAAAGGCCCCATCTATCTGCCGTTCAGTTACAAGCGCTATGAGACTGGTCGTCTGCGCGCCGACGGACAGCCGGGCTTTGGCACGCCGACGGGACGCATCGAGCTGTGGTCGACGTTCTACAGCAGCGCCGGCATGGACCCGCTGCCCTACTTCGAGGAGCCGGTGCCGGGTCCCAACTCCACTCCCGAGTTGCTCGACGAGTATCCGCTGGTGCTCACCACTGGCGCCCGCCCCTGGTCGTTGTTCCACTCGGAGCATCGTCAGGTCAAGCGCATGCGCAACCTCAAGAAGGAAGCCAACGTCTACATGAATCCCAAGACGGCGGAGGAGTACGGTCTGGTCGATGGCGACTGGGTCTGGATCGAGAACGTGTACGGCCGTTGCAAGTCAAAGGTCGTCGTCACGAACATCTACACCAACCCCAAGGTCATCGCCTGTGACCATGCCTGGTGGCATCCGGAAGGCGACCCCGAGAAGCTCTATGACACCCATGACCTCAACGTCAACAACCTGCTTCCGGGCATCCCCGGCAAGGCCGGCTTCGGTTCCAACTACAAGACCACGCTGGTCAAGCTCTACAAGGTGACGCCGGAGGACGACACCAACGGGGCCTTCCTGACCGGCGAAGAAGGCGAGCATTCGCAGGCTCTCGATGGTAAGGGCGTCGAGGCGATCCAAGACCTGGTCGACCAGCGCAATGCCCTGGTCGCCAAGCGCGATGCCGCAAAGGCCGAAGCGGAATAGCCGCAACGAGATCAAGACGAACCACGGGGCGCGAACCGAGGCGTCGGCCTGCGCCCCGTATGAGAAGAGAGGTGTGCTATGCAAACCCCAGCTGAGCTCAACGCCCGAACGAGGGCGAAGTACGGAATGCTCATCGATTACCAGTGGTGCACGGGTTGCCACTCCTGCGAGATCGCCTGCCAGATGGAGCACGGCTTGCCCGTGGGACAGACTGGCATCATGGTTCACGACATGGGCCACTGGCCCCTCGAGGAGGGTGGCGACGACTGGCAGTTTGGCTATCTTGCCGTCCCCAACTCCGTGTGCGACACCTGCGCACACAGGCGCTCCCTGGGCAAACCGCCCACCTGCGTGCAGCATTGCCAGGCGCAGTGCATCGAATTCGGTCCCATCGACGAGATGGCCGAGAAGGCAAAGGAGCATAAGGACTACGTCCTGTTTGCCCTTGGCAAATAAGCACGAAACGGCTCCGGCGTCTTGGATGGGACGCCGGAGCGCATCCAATCATGGAAACAGCTGGTCTTATGGGAGGGATAATGTCAATCGCGAAATATGGTGTGCTGGATAGGCAGACCACCAATACGGAGCGCTGGCTCGCCTTTGCCGCGCTTTTCCTGTTCGGCTTCACGGCCTCATGCAACCTCTTCAAGGCATCTCCGATTATGCCCGTGCTAGGTTCCGCCCTGGGAATCGATGCCGCCATGATCGGACTCATCATGACCTTCTATTCGATTGCCGCCGTCGTCTTCGCGCCCATTGGCGCGCTTGTCATGCGCAAGGTCGGTGTCAAGTTCATGGTCGTGGCATCCTGCATCATCATGATTATCGGCACCCTCATTAGCTGGCTAGCCGGTGATAACGCTGCCATCTTCTTTACTGGACGTGCTATTGAGGGCGTTGCCTATGGCCTAATTTGCGTTTGCGGTCCCAATATCTTGCCGAGGCTCTTTCCACGCAAGCAGATGGGTATGGCCGTTGGCATCTGGTCGCAGTGGATTCCCTGCGGAACCATCATCGCGTTCTTTACGGCTCCGGTTATATTCGATGCGACTGGCGCATGGCAGAATATTTGGCTCGCGACGTTGATCCTAGAGGTTATCGCCCTCATCGGGCTCGTCGTATTCGTAAAGATGCCCGCGAAGAACGAGAACACGATTGTTGCGGGTAATGCCGATGTCGAGGCGAAGCACGGCAAGCAATTCCCGGCTTCGGGTTTTGTCGTCTGCGGTATCTTCCTCATCTGGGTGTACGTCTACGTCGTCAATATTAACGGCATGTATCCGACCTTCCTGATGGAGGAGAAGGGTATGAGCATGTTCGACGCCTCCATGCTGCCGAACTGGCTTGCCATCATCACCATTCCATTGGGAATCGTCGCAGGTGTCATATCCGACAAGTTCCCCATTCGCAAGAAGTCCCTTGTGGTCTTCTATATCATCGGTGCCCTGATCTTCTTCTTCCTGGCCTTCACGCCGGGCAAGGACGCCTCCAGCGCATGGGCTTTCTGCATCATCATGGGAATTTGCGCCTCGTTCATCCCAACCTACACTCGAGGCATTACGCCGCTGCTGTGCACGGACTCGATGAAATGTGACATGGCCCTGATGGTCATGGCGCTCGTTACCGGTATTGCGCAGTGTCTCGCGTTCCTCGCTTCCACGAGCGTCGCCGTGCTCGGTTGGTTTGCCAATTCGCAGTTCATTTGTGCTCCGCTCATGCTCATCGCTGCTATCGTCGTCCTCATCTTCGTCAAAGATGACAAGGCTGTCGTCGAGATTCGTGAGCTCGAAGAAGCCGAAGCTCTTGCTGAGAGGAAGTGCGATACAAGCAACGCCGAGTAAGTTGTAGCCCCTTTCCTCACGATGTCGGGCGTGTTCCCTCCTCTAGCAATGGCGCGCCCGGCATCGACCTTTACGGACTTCGAGGAACTTCGCGGCCCGAGGGCTTGATGCCCCCGGGCCGCTTGCCTTTCATGGGAGACGAGGAGAAATCATGTCATGTGGATACGCCTGCGTCGGATGCGGAAAATGCACGGGGACGCCCAAGCCCATGCTCGAGACGGGAACGTGTCCCGCATGCGGATATCAGAATACCAGCGATGCGATACGCTGCGTCGAATGCGGACGCCCGCTGCCCCCAAGGCCCGGTATGGCCACTGCCAAACCGGCAGGTGCGGAAGACGGAGACGGGAGCGGCTCCCGCCAGTTGTTGTGAGTCGAGTGTCCGGCTGCGAGACGGCGTCATACGTGCCATACTGACGCACGACGCTACAGATGGAGGTTGTCATGGTCACGATATCGAGCATATTCGAGATGCTGTTTCTCATAGGCTTCGGCCTCTCCTGGCCCATGAACATCGTCAAGGACATTCGGGGGAAGACCTCCAAGGGAAAGAGCCTCATGTTCCTGGTGTTCGCGCTCTTTGCCTATGCTTGCGGAATCCTCTCGAAGCTCACCGCCGAGACCATCTCCTTCGTCCTGATCTTCTACATCATCAACGCCGTGATGGTCGTGGTCGACACCGTCTTCTGGTTTGTGAACCACAGGCGCGACCTTAAGCGCGATGCCGAACTCCAAGCGTGCGTCGAGGTCGTGGAGGAGATAACGTGCCCCTACGGATACGAGTGCGAAAGGCTTGCCGTTGCGGGTAGCAAATAGGCTGTGGGAACGGTCGGCATGGTAGTATAGCTACCCGGACACGACGAACGTTACGCTCGCCTTGTCCGTCACGTATTGGTAGAAGCTATTAATGAGACAGTTACTCTGAGCAACTGTCTCATTTCGAGGGTGTCGATGAAGACCGAAGATTTTGATTACGAATTACCCGAAAAGTTCATAGCGCAACAGCCGGCCATACCGCGCGATTCCTGCAAGCTCATGGTCGTGAACCGTGACGGGAGCCTCGAGCATCGCGTCTTTCGCGACATCGGGGAGTACCTGCGTCCGGGCGACCTGCTCGTCGTGAACGAGACGCGAGTCTTGCCTGCCCGCTTGCTGGGCCACAAGAAGGGCACGGGCGGCGCGGTCGAGGCCCTGTTGCTCGACAAGCTGGCAGATGCGCCTGATACCGCCGATGAGCAGACCTGGAATTGCCTAGTAAAGCCCGGCAAGCGCCTCAAGACATGTGCGCGCATGGAGTTCGAGCATGACGGTGAGGTCGTGCTCGAGGGTGAGATCATGGGAATCGACGAAGCGAATGGCTCGCGTTCGGTGCGCTTTACGACGCCGGGGGCCATGAGCGTTGACAGGGCCATTCATTTGGTGGGCCATACGCCGCTGCCGCCCTACATCAAGGAATATGCCGGTGATGACGAGTTCTACCAGACCGTTTACTCGACCGAGGAGCGAAGCGCGGCAGCACCGACGGCAGGCCTGCACTTCACGGTCGGGCTTCTGGACGAGTTGAAAGCCGCTGGCGTTGACATCGCAAGCGTGCATTTGGAGGTGGGGCTCGATACCTTCCGGACCGTTTCGGAGGACGATCCGCTTGACCACGAGATGCATACCGAGCTCTACACCGTGCCGCCCAAG
>CABURF010000056.1 GCA_902493755.1 uncultured Coriobacteriia bacterium | reverse complement strand
ACATGGCAGAGGCCTTACGTCGGGGAATGGACAAGGAGGAGCTTGCCTCCCTTAGCCTGATTGACCCGTGGTTCATCGACCGACTTGCTGACATGGTCGAGGTCGAGACCATGTTCAAGGGCCGTGATATTGCGAACGTTGACAGTCGCCTCATGCGTCTTGGCAAACGTTACGGGCTTTCCGATGTGCAGATCGCGCAGCTCACGGGTTCGAACGAGGGGCAGGTGCGTGCGCGTCGCAAGGAGCTCGGTGTCATAGGCGTCTTCAAGACAGTCGACACCTGCGCGGGGGAGTTCGCCTCCCAGACGAATTACTACTACAAGACCTACGGGGATGAAAGCGAGGTACGTCCTTGTAACAAGCCCAAGGCCATGATTATCGGTGCTGGCCCCAATCGCATCGGGCAGGGCATCGAGTTCGATTACTGCTGCGTGCAGGCGAGCTACGCCCTTTCCGCGATGGGTTACGAGACCATCATGGTGAACTGCAACCCGGAGACGGTATCGACCGATTACGACACCTCCGACCGTCTCTATTTCGAGCCGATTACCTACGAGGATGTCATGGACATCGTGGATGCGGAAAAACCCGACGGCGTCATCGTGACGCTCGGCGGGCAAACGCCGCTCAAGCTTGCCCAGATGCTCGCTGACGAAGGAGTGCGCATCATGGGCACGCAGCCGACGGCAATCGACCTTGCCGAGGACCGCGATCGCTTCTCCGCATTGCTCGATGAGCTCGGTATTCCCTATCCGGTTGCCGGTGTTGCCGAATCGCTTGACGAGGCGCTTGTCGTTGCCGAACGTATCGGCTATCCGCTGCTCGTGCGTCCAAGCTACGTACTTGGCGGACGTGGCATGGTCATCGCCTACGACGAGCATTACCTCGAGCGCTATATGGCCCAGGCTGCACGTGTCACACCTGACCACCCCGTCTATCTTGATGCGTTTCTCGAGTCTGCGACCGAATGCGATGTCGATGCTCTCTGCGATGGAGAAGATGTCTTCATCGGTGCGATTCTCGAGCATATCGAGGAGGCGGGCATACATTCGGGTGACTCGGCCTGCTGTACGCCGCCCTTCTCGTTTTCCGATGCCGTGCTCGACACCATCGTCGACTACACGCGCAAGCTTGCGCTTGCCGTCCAGACGCGGGGTCTCGTCAACGTCCAGTTTGCGGTGAAAGATGGCAGGGTGCATGTCATCGAGGTTAACCCTCGCGCAAGTCGTACCGTCCCCTTTACGAGCAAGGCGCGTGGCGTTCCGCTCGCGCAATATGCCGCACGCATTATGGCCGGGGAGAAGCTTGCGGATTTCGACCTACCTGCAATCGGTGATGAGATGGGGTATTACGCCTGCAAGGAGGCTGTCATGCCCTTTGGGCGCTTTCCCGGCGCCGAAACCATGCTTGGGCCCGAGATGAAGTCGACGGGCGAGGTCATGGGCATTGCCGCGGACTTTCCGAGCGCGTATGCCAAGACGCAACTTGCCATCGACTATTCGTTGCCCAATGCGGGCAAGGTCTTCATTTCGGTGTGCGACCGCGAAAAGCGCAATATCGTTCCCATCGCCCATGCACTTCAGGATTTGGGATTCTCCATCGTGTCAACAGGGGGGACGGGACGTCTGCTGCGTGCCAATGGGCTCAAGGTCGAGGTCACGCGCAAGATGCAGGAGGCACGTCCCAACATTGGCGACATGATTGCCAACGGAGAGATAAACCTGCTCGTCAACATTCCCTTCGGTCAGGAGACGCGTGGCGACAGCTACCATCTGCGCAGCGCGGCCGTGCGCCATGGCATTTGCTATGTGACGACGCTCGCCGGTGCCAACGCCTTCGTCCAGGCTATCAGCGCAGTGCATGATGGCCGTCTTGCGCCGGTGGCACTGCAAGATTTGTAAGTGGTGAGGCACGGGGAGGGGGACCGATTGGGACAAGGGGACAGGTCATTTGTCCCACAAACCCCAGTGGGACAAATGACCTGTCCCCTTGTCCCAATCCCACCTGACGCGGACCTGCTCGAGATGCCAGCGAAAGCGGCACCCTTGCACGACTAGATGAGTTGCCCCGTAACGATATGCGCAAGAAGTGCGCTATCATGGACAAAATCATGTTGAACCAGGCGTGGAGGGAAACGCGAAAGCATGGTCCAGAAGCTTCAGGAGAGTGGTCCGGTCCTCTTCAACAGGCAAATTGCCGAGGGTATCTATCATCTGTCCGTGCTGGCTCCCCGCATTGCCGCTGCCGCATGTCCCGGTCAGTTCGTTCAAGTCAAGGTTGCAGGCGAACCTTCGGTTCAGTTCCTGCGCATGCCCTTTGCCGTCTTCGATGTCGATGTAGACGCAGGTTCCGTTGACATCTGCTATCAGGTCGTCGGCGACGGGACCGAGCAGCTGACGCGTGTTGGCATCGGTGATGCGGTCGACCTCGTTGGTCCCATCGGTAACGGCTGGCATGTTCCCACGGGAGCAACACATGCGTTGCTTGCTTGCGGCGGTGTGGGTACCCCGGCTCTCAAGCTTCTTGCAGACGAGCTCGTCGCGCAAGGTGCGTGTGTCGATGTCGTCATCGGAGCCACGACGGCCGACCGTGTCGCCTGCACAGAGCAGTTCGAGGACAGCGTGCGCCGATCGCAGGGCGCTCTTTATATCGCAACCGATGACGGGTCGATGGGCGTCAAGGGCTTCGTGAACGCCGTCACCGACGAGCTCCTCGCTACGAATGACTACGATTACGTCGCCGTGTGCGGGCCGCCTCTCATGGAGCGCTCCGTGGCACTTCCCGCCATCGAGCATGGCGTGACCTGCGAGGTCTCGATGGAACGACTCATGGCCTGCGGTGTTGGCGCATGTCTGGGTTGCGTCGTCGAGACAACGGGCGGTCTCAAGCGTTGCTGCGTCGACGGTCCCGTCTTCGATGCAAGCGAGGTGGTCTGGTGATGAGCATGCTTGATATGCATGTCGACGTTGGCGGCTTGTCGATGAAAAATCCCGTGACGGTTGCCTCGGGAACTTTCGGTCATGGCGAGGAGTTCGCCGATTTTCTCGACGTCTCCCGATTGGGCGCCGTTACGACGAAGGGCGTCTCGCCCAGGCCCTGGGATGGCAACGCAACGCCGCGTATTGCCGAGGTAGCATGCGGCATGCTCAATTCCATCGGTCTGCAAAACCCCGGTGTCGAGGAATTCTGCGCAAGCCAGCTGTCGTGGCTTGCGATGCAGGACACGGCTGTTATCGTGAACGTTTCGGGTCATACGCTCGACGAGTACGTGCAGGTCATAGAGCGCCTCGAGGACGAGCCGGGCGTCGATGCCTACGAGGTGAACATTTCGTGCCCCAACGTGGACGCTGGCGGCATGACCTTCGGCACCGATCCGGAACAGGCCGCGCAGGTGACCGCAGCCGCGCGCCAGTGCACGAAGCGCCCCCTTATCGTGAAGCTCACCCCCAACGTCACCGACATTACCGTCATCGCCAAGGCCGTCGAGTCGGCCGGTGCCGATGCGGTGAGTCTCATCAACACGCTGCTTGGCATGGCGGTTGACGCCAAGCGTCGTAAACCCAAGCTGGCCCGTGTTGTAGGCGGTCTGTCCGGTCCTGCTATCAAGCCCGTTGCGTTGCGCATGGTGTGGGAGACGCATAACGCCGTCGACATTCCCATCATCGGCATGGGCGGCGTCTCGTCGGGTGAGGATGCGATTGAGTTTATGCTCGCCGGTGCGACGGCGGTGGCTGTGGGTGCGGCGAATTTTGTCGATCCGCTTGCAAGCGTGCATGTGCTCGAAGGAATGATTGCGTACTGCGAGGAAAATGGCGTTTCACGAATAAGCGAGCTCATTGGAGCATTGGAGGTATAGCGCATATGGAATGGAAGAGCGAAGCTGCCAAAGACCGCATCATCGTCGCGCTCGACTGCTCAGGCGATGAGGCCGTCGTGCTCGGTGAGAAGCTCGCGGGGCATGCCCGCTGGGTGAAGATTGGCATGACCTTGTACTATGCGGTCGGCCCCTCCATCGTGAACACGATGCATAAGCTTGGCTTCAAGGTCTTTCTCGATCTCAAGCTGCACGATATTCCCCATCAGGTTTATGGTGCTGCTAGCTCCATCGCGCAAGCTGGTGCAGACCTCTTTACCGTGCATGCGAGCGGTGGCGAGCTCATGCTCGGATCTGCCGAGCGCGGCGCGCGCAAGGGCGCTGCTGATGCTGGTCGCGAGGACAACGTCCCTGCGGTCTGTGCGATTACGGTGCTCACGAGCATGGACGCCGATCAGCTCTCCTCCGTCGGCATTGACGTGTCACCTGCCGAGCAGGTCGAGCGCCTCGCCACGCTTGCACTCGAGGCGGGACTTGACGGCATCGTGTGTTCTCCCATGGAGGCGGGCCAGATGAGGGAGCTTCTCGGTCCCGATGCCATTATCATCACGCCGGGCGTCAGGCCCAAGGGTGCTGCGTTGGGCGATCAGAGTCGAGTCGCCACACCCGCCGAGGCCTTTGCGGCAGGTGCCTCGCACCTTGTCATCGGTCGTCCCATCACGCGTGCGGCAGATCCTGTCGCCGCGTTCGAAGAGATTGCCGCCGAGCTCGACTAGAGACGGGTGTATCCATGGATCAAGGAACGCTCTATGTCATATCGGGCCCTTCGGGAGCGGGCAAGGGGACGCTCGTCTCCGCGCTGCTGAAAGAGTGCCCTCACATCGTGCTATCGGTATCCGCCACGACGCGTCAGCCCCGCGAAGGCGAGATTGACGGCGTGCATTATCATTTTCTCACTGTCGAGGAGTTCGAGAGTATCATCGAAGAAGACGGCTTCATCGAGTGGGCCAAGGTGCATTCCAATTATTACGGTACGCCACTTGCCCCCATCGAGAATCATCTCGCGAAAGGGGATACCGTCCTGCTTGAGATTGACGTTCAGGGTGCCTTCCAGGTGCTCGATAAGATCCCGCAGGCCAAGCTTATCTTCATCGCTCCGCCGTCAATCGAGGAACTCGGGACCGAATCCGAAGAGGTTATTGCCCAGCGTCTTGCCAATGCGGTTGGAGAGATGGAGGCTGCGGATAAGTACGACTACATCATCATCAATGATGATGTAGAGGGGGCTACCAAAGAGCTCGCGCGCGTGTTAAAATGTTAGGTCGATTCAAAACAACTCGTTCATTTGAGGAGCTTACCGCATATGTCTATTGTCGAACCACGCATTGACACCCTTCTCGATAAGACCCACGAAGACAAGTACCTGCTTTGCGCCATCGCCTCCAAGCGTGCGCGTGATATCAACGACATGATGCGCGGCCAGCGCGATCGTGCCGTTGCCTTGCAATCCATCAGCGAAATCGCTGAGTTCGCAGGTCGCAAGCCACTGTCTCTTGCCATGGAGGAGATCGCCCGTGGCGAGGTCTCCTACGACAAGACGGCTTTCACGAACGACAAGAGCTAGGAGGAGCGCTTGTTCGAGCGTATCTGCCTCGTTCATTATCACGAGGTCGGCCTCAAGGGTCGCAATCGTGCCTCTTTCGAGCACCGTCTCCTCAGCAACATGGAGGCGGCGCTCGTTGCTTTTGACACCAAGGAGATATGCCGTATCTCCGGGCACCTTCTCGTCGTGTTCGAAAATGCGGAAGACCTCGAGCCGGCTGCCCGGATTCTGCTGCAGGTTCCCGGTGTCGCGCGCGTGTCGCGTGGCTGGCGCTGTGCACGCGACCCCGAGGAGTACAACTTCTGCGCCGAGCTCGCGATGATGGATTGCGGTGAGTTCGAGTCCTTCAAGGTCGTCGCGCGCCGCTCAAACACCGATTACCCCATCGACTCCATGCAACTCAACCAGCTCGTCGGGGCGCATCTGTGCGCTTTCGCTCCCGACAAGAAGGTCAAGATGAAGGATCCGGACGTGAAGGTTCACGTCGAGATCATCCAGGGCAGCGCCTATGTCTTCTCGCGTAGCGATCGTGGCATCGGTGGCTTGCCCGTGGGGACGGCGGGTAAGGTCGTGAGCCTCATGTCGGGCGGTATCGATAGCCCCGTTGCCACCTGGAAGCTCATGAAACGTGGTGCAGTCGTCGTCGGCGTCCATTTCTCGGGTGCCCCCGTGACCGATGACGCGAGCGAGTACATTGTCGATGACCTCGCACATGCGCTTGCGTCGGCAGGCGGTATCGGCCGCATTTACACGATTCCCTTCGGCAACTATCAGAAGGCTATCGCAAGCGAATGTCCGCCTAACTTGCGCATCGTTCTCTACCGGCGCCTCATGTTCCGTGTTGCACAAGGCATCGCGCGTATCGAGAACGCGAAAGCGCTCGTGACTGGCGAGTCACTCGGTCAGGTTGCGAGTCAGACTCTCGAGAACATAGCCGCCGTCAACGCCGTTGTCGATATTCCGGTGCTGCGTCCACTCATCGGCAGCGACAAGCTCGAGATCATCGACGTTGCCAAGCAGCTTGGCACCTTTGAGATCTCCTCACGCCCGGCCGATGACTGCTGCACGCTGTTCATGCCGCGTTCGCCCGAGACGCATGCGCGCATCAAGGATTGCGAGGCGGCCGAGGCTCTCGTGCCGATAGACGCATGGGTTGATGAGATTCTCGATAATCTCGAATATCGCGACTACCCCTGCCCATCGTACAAGGCACCGCGCGAGATGCGACGAGAGGGGAGTGGCTGATGCATTCGAGCCAAGTCACGCTTCCCCTGCCCGACGGCATTGACCTCGCTCTTTTCTGTGGCCCTCAGGATGCCAATCTGCGCGCCATCGAAGATTTCTTCGATGCAACCATCGCGCTGCGCCCCGACAGCATCGTCATGACGGGCGATGCTCTCGAAGTGCCGCTCATCTCGGCGCTTGTCTCCGATCTTTTCGACATGGTGCAGGCTGACAAGGCTCCGACGGTCGAGGACATTCGTCGCGCCGTCGAGGTGCTGCGTAATTCCGATTACTCCCCGAGCTCCCTGCGCGAGGACATACTGCTTACCTATCGCGGACGCGCGATTCGCCCCAAGACGAGTGGCCAGAAGCGCTACTGCGATGCCATACGCGATAGCACCGTCACCTTTG
>CABURF010000055.1 GCA_902493755.1 uncultured Coriobacteriia bacterium | reverse complement strand
CCTGCTCGCCACGATCGTGGTCTGGTTCCTGTCGGGTTACGGCATCTACGAAGGTCAGTTCATGTGGGTCGGCGAGGATCTGATGGACTACTCGTTCCTCGCGTACTTCGGCAATGCCTTCGCGTGGATCTTTGCGCCGCTTGGCTTCAACAACTGGGAGTGCGCATCCACCGTCATCACGGGTCTCATCGCCAAGGAGAATGTCATCTCGACCATGGCCGTGGTGTACGGCGGCGATCCCAGCGTTGCGTGGACCAGCGCCTACATGGCGTCGCTCGCGGCAACCACCGGATCCGTCCTGCTCGTGCCTGTCGCTGCCTTCGCCTTCATGACCTTTCAGCTGCTCTGCGCGCCGTGCTTCGCGGCCATGGGTGCCATCAAGCGCGAGATGGGTGGCTTCAACAAGTGGTTCTGGGCTGCCATTGGCTGGGAGTGCGGATTCGCCTATGTGATTTCGCTGATCATCTTCCAGATTGGCGCTTGGGTCGTGACCGGTATCTTCAGCCTCGGTACCATCGTCGCCATCGTGCTCATCGCGGCGTTGCTTTGGGCGCTTTCCCATCCGGCCAGCAAGCCCGCCGCTCCTGCACAGGCGGATACGACTGCAAAGGCGGCCGCATAGAACGTTACCCCCGGCTTCAGGACAAGCCTTCTTCATGGGCGGCTCCTTCACCCGCTCCAAAATGTCCTCCCTCTCTCCGGGAAGCGCCCCTCATGGGGCGTTTCCTGCGTTTGGGACGTATCAAATTGCACGTTTAAGATAATTTGGCGCAGAATTCAACTTGCTGATATAGTTAAATTACATGTAAAATGCATGTATAGAACATCGACAAAGGAGCAATTCATGCCGGCGTTACAGGTAAGAGATTTCCCCGATGCCCTTTACGAAGACCTGCGCGAGTATGCCGCGCGGCACCATCGCAGCATGGCCCAGCAAACGGTGGCTGCCGTCGATCGCCTGGTTCATGGCACCGCGCCTGTGCAGGCATGCGGATGTGCAACTTCCACATCGTTCGAACTCGCCTCTGACCGGAAGTTGCGCATGGCCAAGCGCGAGGAGGTGCTCCGTCGGGCAGCCGAACGCAAGGCGCAGTGGCAAGACGGTTTTCCCAATCCGGTGGAGATGCTTGCCCAGGCTAGGGACGAGCGCGACGAGCAGCTCGAGCGCGTCATGGCAGAAGTCGTGGAGGACGCACGATGATTGTCCTCGACACCAATGCCGCCGTTGCGATTGCCATGGGCACCAGCTTGGGCGACGCTCTTATCATGTTGCGTAACCCCGACGAGCGTGTCATCGCGCCTTCGTTCATGCATGCCGAGGTAGCCCATGTGATGAGCAAGTACGTGCGCGGGGGATACCTCGAGGTTTCGCAGGCCGTGGACTGCGCACGCGATGCACTGCTCCTCGTGGACGAGTTTCGCGATGATGCTTCACTGTGGACGGAGGCCCTTACCGAGTCACTGCGGCTCGATCACTCTTCGTACGACCTATTCTATCTAGCGCTCGCTCGCCGAGAAGGAGCAACGTTGTTTACGCTAGACCGCAAACTCCAGAAGCTCTGCAACAAAAACGGCGTCAATGCCATTTGGCTCGACTGTGATTTTGGGTGAAGAATCTCTAATTCAGCTGTCGCAAAATATGCGACAGCTCATCAGACAAATCATCCGGACAGCTTTTGTCAGACCTACATCCTCGAGCTCGTGGGCGTCTCGGCGACGGGACCGAAGTTCTCCTCGTACCAGGCAATCCACTTATCCATCGTATCCTCGCTGACAGTATGCTCCATCATGCATGCCTCGCGGTTGGCCGCCTCTTCATCCACGCCAAGTGCATTGATGAGGAAGGCGCGCAGCACGCGATGACGCATGAGGATGTGTTCGCCGTATTCCTTACCAGCCTGGGTGAGGGTGATTTCGCCGTAACGCTCCTGTTCGATATAACCCATCTCGCGCAGGTTCTTTGTTGCACGTGCAACACTGGCCTTGGAAAATCCGAGGGCATCCGCGACGTCGGTGGAGCGCACCGAGCCACTGCCATGCAGGGCGAGGTCATAGATGGCCTCGATATAGTCCTCGTATGAGGGGGTAAGATCGCCGATTGCCACGCGCAGCTCCGCTCGCCTGGGGAATGAGAATGGACTCATTATACAACGCACGAATAAATATGCGTTTCTTTATCTGAATTTACATATAATGTGGATGAATGAGACAGTTGCTCAGAGACATTGTCTCATTATTGAGGTCAGAGAGCTGCGGTTACGTCAGCTTGTTGCGCTATCGATGTCGAGAAATGCCAGCACGTCATCGTCCAGGCCGTCGACATCGAAGAGGCGACCCGCATCGCGCACAGCTCGCAACGAGCCATCGAGCACGATGCCGACCCTATCGGCTAGGATACGCGCTTCCGCGAAGTCATGGGTCACAAACACGATGGTGCAGTCGAAGCGTTCGTGTACTTCGCGCACGACGCTATACATTTGTCGCTTGGTTGCAGGGTCAAGTGCCGAGAACGGCTCGTCGAGAAGCAGTATCTCGGGTTCGAGGACGAGGGCGCGTGCCAGTGCCGTACGTTGAGCCTCGCCACCGCTGATAATGCCGGGATAACGGTCGGCGATCCCATCGATGCCGAAGCTCGCGAGGAGGCGATCGACGCGCTTTCGCGCTTCATTTCCGCCAATCTTGCGAGCCCGCAGCCCGTACTCCACGTTTTCCCGTACGGTCATATGGGGGAAGAGCGCGTAATCCTGGTAGAGAATGCCCAGATGACGCTGTTGAACAGGAAGGCTGTTGGCTCTTTTGCCATCAAGCAGGATTTCGCCCGTATTCCAGGAGCAGGCACCCGCTATGGCTTCCATGAGCACGGTCTTGCCCGACCCGGTTGAGCCGAGAATGGCGAAAATCTCACGCGGCCGCACGTCCAGGGTGGAAACGTTCAAAACAAACGAACCGCGCCGTACGCGCAGGTCATGAATCTTGATGCTACCGGCCAAAGGATTCCTCCTCGAAGGGTACATCGGCGACGGCGGGCGTCTCATCGCCACAGCAAGCTTCCTCGCAAGCCTTTCTTTTGCGCGAACGTTCCCGGCGGCCCTCCTTGTCGACACGCGTTGCTCCGGTTGGGCGGTTCAACAGATTTGCAAGCACTAACGTCGCCGCTGAAACGACGAGCATAATCATTGCGGTTGCCATTGCGACATCGTTGTTGCCTGTTGAAATGCTCAGGTAGATGCTTCCGGGCAGCGTCTCGGTTTTCATGCGTGTGACACCTACGAGCATGAGCGTGGCACCGAACTCCCCCATTCCACGCGCCCATGTGAGAACCGCACACGAAATGATCGAATTACGTGCCTGGGGAAGGATGATGTCGCGAAACACCTGCCACGAGCTCGCCCCGAGCGTCTTTGCCACAAACTCCATACGGGGATTGACCTCGTCAAGTGCGGTGCGCACCATGCGGATGGCAAATGGCAAATTGACGATAAGCTGTGCAATCACGATACCCGCTGGCTGAAAGACAACGGCAAATCCGATGTCCTTGAGCGCCTTGCCAAACGGTGACGAAAAGATGAGGAGCAGCGCGAAACCTAGCAGGATATAGGGCAGCGACAGCGTGAGCTCCATGATGATGCCCGCGATTCGCTTGCAGGGCATGCCCGTGTGCGAGAGTGCGTAGGCGGTCGGCAATGCGAGTATGAGACAGATGGCAGTCGAGATTACCGACGTGACAACACTCATGCGTAGCGAGAACATCACTTCGGCTGAGGTAAGTGCCTCGTGGAAGTGGGTTATGCCGCTGGCGATGATGGCAACGATGGCACTCCCGATGAACAGGAGTGCCACGATTGCGATAATGATGGTGAGCGTGGGAAAGAATTCCCGGATGCGCCCACTGTGCTTACGTGTCTCGTCCGTATGAGACATGGCGATTTTTGGGACAAATGGACAGGTCATTTGTCCCACTTTCGTGTCCGATTATTCGGAGCTAGGCGCGCTCGTAGCCGTAGGAAGCCCAAATATCCCAGACGGCGTCGGTCTGCAGGAACTCCTTGAAGGCGTTGACGGCAGCGACATCCTGGGCGCAGGCAAGCTGGGCTGCGGGGATTACCTTGATGAGAGCGTCGAGGTCGGTCGTGTCGACGATGCTCACACCATCGCTCTTCACGTTCTCCTTCCAGACGATTCCCGCATCACCTTCGCCGTTGGCAAGTGCGGTTGCGATTTGGGGCGCCGTTGTCGTGGTGGTGATGACGCCTGCGTTCATGAGCGTGTCCCATAGGTCTGCGTCAGTAAGGGCTTTCTGAGCAATTTTGCCGATGGGAGTGGACTCGGGATCGCCGACGAGCACGCGCTGGGCGTTGGCAAGGTCAGCGATGTCGGTGATGCTCGCGGGATTTGATGTGGGGATGGCAAGGACGGGGATGTGCTTGACCAGATCCTCGCTCGAGGTAACTGTGCTCTCGATAGGCTTGAGTTCTTCTTTTGATCCGGCAATGAAGAAGTCGCCTTCGTTCGTCGTGGTGATTTGCGTTTGGATTTGCGCGGCATTTGCGTAGGTGACGTTCATCTCACAGCCGGTTTCCTCGGTGAAGAGGTCGGCTATCTTCTGGAAGGGCTCGGTCATGCCCGCGCCGCAATAGATGTTGAGCTGCTGACCGTTGAGGTCTGTGGGTTGTGAGGACGATTGTGAAGGTGTGTTTGACGAGCAACCCATCATCGTCATTCCCGCCAGCGCAAGCACGACAGCGGCAATTGCGGCAAAGCGCACGATCCTGTTTTTCGTTGCAATGCGTGTCATAAGATTTCCTCTCCCGAGACACTTGATATACAGCTAAGAATATATCAAGAAAAATATAGTTTATAAAGTGAATATACTTTAAAAAGATTATTTCTAATATAGAAGAATGTAGTCATCAATTGGATTTCGGTTTGTCAGGCGTCATGATGGCTAGAAAGGACAGGAGATGTCTTATGAAGATTTCCGCGCGTAACCAGCTGAAGGGCACCATTTGCGAGGTCGAGGAAGGTGCTGTCAACGGCATTGTCACGATCGAGATACCGTGTGGATGCAAGATAAAGGCTTCTATCACGAACGCAGCGATACATGACCTGGGGCTCGAGGACGGTGGAGATGCCGTCGCTGTCTTCAAGGCGAGCGAAGTCATGATTGGCACCGAGTAGAAAAAAGTTTTAGATTATTCTTTACAAAGAATAAAAAGAAGCTATACTATTATTCCAGATTGAGAATAATTACTCTTCTTCTTCCTCTCTCTCGTGCGAATGCGGCCGAACTTCCCCGGTCGCATTCGCATATATGCAGGGTGTTACGCGCGCGGCTCGGCCTCGCGCAAGTCGGACCCTAGGGTCTCGGCTCTTCGCGAATGATCGGTGTCGGGATGTCGTGTCTACCGGCTGCACTTATACAACCCGCACAGCTGCCCTTGCTACAACCCATGCAGGCGCTCGGGAGCCTGAGGTCTTCGTCGCTTGGCAGGCTGGCAGCATCGCTGTGCGCGCCGTGACACGTGTGCCCCTTCTTGCCAAAGCCGCCGAAGAAGGCCACCTTGATGGCAACGCCAATCCAGATGACGATAATGATGAGTATGATCCAACTCGCGATGTTCATGCTTAAATGTTAGCACAAACTAACAAATGGGACAAGTGGACAGGTCGTTTGTCCCACTGGGATTCGCGGGACAAACGACCTGTCCACTTGTCCCGTTCGGCCGTGATAGTATGTGCAGCGTGTCATTTCATCGAGGAGGAACCCATGAGCTACGACATCACCGACATCAACCTTGCCGACGAGGGCCGCGCGCGCATCCTGTGGGCCGACCGCGATATGCCCGTGCTCGCCGAGATTCGCGAGCGCTTTGCCAAGGAGCGTCCCTTCGAGGGCATTCGTGTTGGTGCGTGCCTGCATGTGACGACCGAGACCGCCAACCTCGTGCGCACGATGATTGAGGGCGGTGCACAGGTCGCGCTGTGCGCGAGCAATCCGCTCTCCACCCAGGACGATACGGCTGCCGCGCTCGTGAAGTACTATGGCGCCGAGGTCTTTGCCCGTTGTGGCGAGGATACCGAGACCTATTACAAGCACCTCGATGCAGTCATCGACACCAAGCCCCAGATCACGATGGATGACGGTGCCGACCTTTGCGACCGCATCCACGGTGAGCGCCAAGATGCCCTTCAGTACGTCATCGGTGGTACCGAGGAGACCACGACCGGCGTCATTCGCCTTGCGGCTATGGCTGCCGCCGGTGCGCTCAAGTATCCCTCCTTCAACGTTAACGATGCCAACACCAAGCACTTCTTCGATAACCGTTATGGCACGGGCCAGTCCACGCTCGACGGCATTGTCCGCGCGACCAATCGCTTGCTCGCGGGTCGTACGCTCGTGGTGAGTGGCTACGGCTTCTGCGGCCGTGGTCTGGCGCAGCGTGCTGCTGGCATGGGCATGAGCGTCATCATCTGCGAGGTCGACCCGCTCAAGGCGCTCGAAGCGCACATGGAGGGCTATCGCGTGATGCCATGCGCCGAAGCTGCCAAGCATGCCGATGTGTGGGTTACCGTCACGGGTGATCTCAACGTCATCGATGCTCCGGCGTTCGAGAACATGAAGAACGGCGCTATCATCTGCAATTCCGGCCACTTCAATAGCGAGATCAATATCCCCTGGCTCGAAGAGCACGCCGTCTCGAAGGAGACCCTCAAGCCACTGGTCGACGAGTACACGCTGCCCGATGGCCGCACCATCATCCTGCTCGCCGATGGTCGCCTGGTGAATCTATCGGCTGCTGAGGGACACCCCGCCGAGGTCATGGACATGAGCTTTGCTAACCAGGTGCTTGCGGCGGAGTACCTGCTCAAACATCGTGACGAGCTGCTGCCTCAGTGCTACAACATTCCGGCCGAAATTGATGATGAGATTGCCCGCGTGAAGCTCGGCACGCTCGGTATCGAGATTGACACGCTCACGCCCGAGCAGGAGGCCTACCTTAACTCCTGGACGCTGGGAACGGTGTAGCAAAATGAGACAGTTGCTCAGAGCA